>NZ_JAMOYX010000005.1:0-74756 GCF_023669465.1 Dorea sp. MB18-49 | reverse complement strand
GAACGCATATATTCCTTGACTTATGTGATAATAAGAGATAAAATACATATACCCCGTAAGGGTATGAATATGAAAGGAGTATGCTTATGGAAGACAAGAATACAGATAATATGGAAAACAAATCAGAAAAAGAATGCTGTTGTCACTCGTCCAAGCATCGTTCGGATAAAGAATACAAGGATCTGATGAATCGTCTGAGCCGGATTGAGGGTCAGGTACGCGGCATCAAAGGAATGCTGGAAAAGGACGCTTATTGTCCGGAGATTCTGGTACAGGTATCAGCGGTGAATGCGGCACTGAACAGCTTTAATAAAGTATTGCTGGCGAATCATATCCGTACCTGTGTGGCAGATGACATCCGGGACGGAAAAGATGAGACGGTTGATGAACTGGTAAAGGTGTTACAGAAGCTGATGCGGTAAGTAAAGTTTATAGATGTATAGTCTGCTCGGAAAGCATTTTCTGAGTTTACTATAAAGGAATAAGAAAAATAATAATGACAGGAGGGAACAGACAACAATGGAACAATATATAGTAACCGGGATGAGCTGTGCAGCCTGTAGCAGCAGAGTCGAAAAAGCAGTTTCGAAAGTGCCGGGTGTAACATCCTGCTCGGTAAGTCTGCTTACCAACTCTATGGGAGTAGAGGGAACTGCAAGTGAACAGGAGATCATTAAGGCAGTCGCAGATGCCGGATACGGAGCATCGAAAAAAGAAGAAGGAGCGGCAAAGACACAGTCGTCATCAGCATCTGCCGGAGAAGATATGTTAAAAGACAGAACGACACCTGCATTAAAGAAGCGTCTGATTGCATCACTTGGATTTCTGATCGTTCTGATGTATTTCTCCATGGGACATATGATGTGGGGCTGGCCGGTTCCGGGATTCATGAAAGACAATCATGTAATGATGGGACTGTTACAGATGCTTCTGACGATTACAGTCATGGTGATCAACCAGAAGTTTTTCATCAGTGGATTCAAAGGACTGATTCACCGGGCACCGAATATGGATACCCTGGTGGCACTTGGATCCGGAGCGTCTTTTGTATACAGTACGTATGCACTGTTTGCAATGACAGATGCGCAGATGCATGGGGATATGGATGCAGTAATGTCTTATATGCATGATTTTTATTTTGAATCAGCAGCTATGATCCTTGCACTGATCACAGTCGGAAAGATGCTGGAGGCAAGATCCAAAGGAAAGACGACCGATGCATTAAAAGGACTAATGAAGCTTGCGCCAAAGACAGCGGTTGTGATCCGTGGAGAAAAAGAAGTTCAGGTATCGATCGAACAGGTACAAAAGGGAGATTGCTTTGTTGTAAAACCGGGAGAGAATATTCCGGTTGACGGAGAAGTCATAGAAGGAAACAGTGCAGTCAATGAATCTGCTCTTACAGGTGAAAGTATTCCGGTAGATAAGGCTGTCGGTGATAAGGTATCAGCCGCAACCGTAAATCAGTCCGGATATCTGAAGTGCTGTGCGACCAGAGTCGGCGAGGATACGACACTTTCGCAGATTATTCAGATGGTAAGTGATGCGGCTGCAACGAAAGCACCGATCGCAAAGATTGCGGACCGTGTATCCGGTGTATTTGTGCCAATGGTTATCACAATTGCAGTGCTCACAATTATTGTATGGTTGATCGCAGGACAGAGTATTGGTTTTGCGTTATCCAGAGGAATTGCGGTGCTGGTGATCAGCTGTCCATGTGCGCTTGGACTTGCAACACCGGTAGCAATTATGGTCGGAAATGGAATGGGTGCCAGAAATGGTATTATGTTCAAGACAGCAGTTTCACTGGAAGAGACTGGAAAGATGCAAATTGTTGCGCTGGATAAGACTGGTACGATCACAAGTGGAGAACCGAAAGTGACAGATATCATTCCGGCAGCGGGAGTGACAGAAGATACCTTATTAAAATGTGCGTATGCACTGGAAAATAAGAGTGAACATCCACTGGCAAGAGCAATCCTTGAAAATGCAAAAGAGGAAAATGCCGGCATCGAAGAAGTTACCGGATTCCAGGCTCTTCCGGGTAACGGCCTGACAGCCATATTGGATGACCATACATTATATGGAGGAAATTATACATTTATCAGCAGTAAGGTATCCGTTGATGGAGATATCCAGAAGAAGGCAGAGAAACTTGCCGAAGCAGGTAAGACACCATTATTCTTTGGAAATGAAGACCGTTTATTAGGTGTAATTGCAGTGGCGGATGTCATCAAAGAAGACAGCCCGCAGGCAATCAAAGAATTACAGAACATGGGAATCCATGTAGTCATGCTGACCGGAGATAACGAACGTACTGCAAAAGCCATCGGACAGCAGGCGGGAGTTGATGAAGTGATTGCAGGCGTACTTCCGGAAAGAAAAGAGCAGGTGATCCGTAAGCTGAAAGAAAAAGGAAAAGTTGCGATGGTCGGGGATGGTATCAACGATGCACCGGCACTTACAAGAGCCGATATGGGTATTGCGATCGGAGCCGGAACGGATGTTGCGATCGATGCGGCAGATGTTGTTCTGATGAAGAGCCGGTTAAGTGATGTGCCGGCAGCAATCCGCATGAGCCGTGCGACACTCCGTAATATTCATGAGAATCTGTTCTGGGCATTCTTCTATAATATTATCGGAATCCCGCTTGCGGCTGGTGTGTGGTATCCGTTGTTTGGGTGGAAATTAAATCCGATGTTCGGTGCGGCAGCCATGAGTTTATCAAGCTTCTGCGTAGTATCGAACGCATTGAGATTGAATCTTTTTAAGATGTATGATGCATCAAAAGATAAAAAATTAAAAGGCAAAAAAGAAAAAAAGAGATCCAAGAAGGAGGACAAGACAATGAAAAAAATAATGCATATTGAGGGAATGATGTGTGGACACTGTGAGGCAGCCGTAAAGAAAGCACTGGAAGCACTTCCACAGGTAGATGAAGCGGTTGTAAGCCATGAGGCAGGAACAGCAGAGCTGACATTAAATGCAGAGATCGCAGATGATGTGCTGAAGAAGACAGTAGAAGACAAGGATTATACGGTGACATCTGTGGAATAATCTATGATTTCTTATATACAGAGTATACTTTTTATTTGAAGCATCCAAAGAACACTGCTATACTTAATTATAAGTATCATAACGAGGAAGGAACGAAAGTTAATGAGAAAGAGTGGAATGTTAATGCCGGTCTCTGCACTTCCGGGGGCATATGGAATCGGATGTTTTTCGAAAGAAGCGTATGAATTTGTAGATATATTAAAAGAAGCAGGACAGAAATTGTGGCAGATCCTGCCGCTTGGACAGACAGGATACGGTGATTCACCGTATCAGTCTTTTTCAACATTTGCGGGAAACCCGTATTTTATCGATCTGGAGACGCTGATCGAGGATGAACTTCTGACGAAAGAAGAGTGTGACCAGGCAGATTTCGGAGAGAATGAAGAAGAAATCGATTATGAAAAAATATATAATGCAAGATTTAAAGTATTAAAGCTTGCATATAAAAGAGCCCAAAAGAACGGATTGATGGAAAGTAAGGCGTACCGTACTTATCTGGAAGAAGAAAAAGCATGGCTTGCGGATTATGCATTGTATATGGCAGTGAAAGATTCATTTGACGGAAAAAGCTGGGATCAGTGGGAGGAAGACATCAGGCTGCGTAAGCCGGAAGCAATTGCGGCATATCAGGAACAATTAAGTGCAGAGATTGATTTTTATGAATTTCTGCAGTATCTGTTTGCCGGACAGTGGGCCGGACTGAAAACATATGCCAATGAACAAGGCATTGAGATTATCGGGGATATCCCGATTTATGTAGCATTTGACAGTGCAGATACCTGGGCGAATCCGAAGCTGTTCCAGTTAGATGAAGAGAATCTGCCGGTTGCGGTAGCGGGATGTCCACCGGATGCATTTTCGGCAACCGGGCAGTTGTGGGGGAATCCATTGTATGCATGGGATTACCATAAGAAGACAGGCTATGACTGGTGGATGAAGCGGGTGGCCTGCTGCTTTAAATTGTATGACATCATCCGTATCGATCATTTCCGTGGGTTTGATGAATATTATGCAATCCCGTATGGAGATGAGACGGCAGAGAATGGTGAATGGATGCCGGGACCGGGCATGGATCTGTTCCGTACGATGAAAGAAACATTAGGTGACCTTCCGATCATTGCGGAAGATCTGGGATTCCTGACGGATACGGTGAGACAATTGTTAAAAGACAGTGGTTATCCGGGAATGAAAGTACTGGAATTCGCATTTGTGGCAGGAGAGGACAGTGATTATCTTCCACATAATTATGATAAAAACTGTGTAGTTTATACGGGAACCCACGATAACGATACCCTTCAGGGATGGTATCAGACACTTTCCGAAGAAGATAAAGAGATGACAAAAGAATATCTGAATAATCCATACACTCCGGATGAAGAAGTACACTGGGATTTCATAAGTCTGGCGATGAGAAGTGTGGCAGATACGTGTATCATTCCGGTACAGGATTATCTGGGACTTGGTAATAAGGCAAGAATTAATATGCCATCTACACTCGGCGGTAACTGGATGTGGAGAATGAAAAAAGGCGCATTTACAGATGAACTGATCAAGAAGATCAGAAAAACGACAGAAGTCTGCGCAAGATAAACATAACAGGAAACAAAAAGAAAACACAATATTCAAACGAAGGATTCACTGAGAAGGGAATGGAAACGTTTTGGATATTGTGTTTTTCTTTTTGTTTTGTATATGCCAAAACCTCTGATTTTTCATAAAAGTATAATTTTTGACATAAAAAGTATGATTTTTTGCATAACAGATATGATTTTTGGTAAAGAAAAAGTATAAAAAATTATAGAATGAGACTGTAATATGTTAAGATGGTATTAATAAAAGGTATGAGGTGTACTATGGGGTTGTTAAAACTGGTGATCGTAGATGATGAGCCGATCCTGCTGGAGGGTCTGGTAAAGACGTATGACTGGAACGGTATGGGATATGAGGTGGTTGGTTTTGCGCAGAGCGGAGAGCAGGCGTTAAAGGTAATACGCGAAAAAAAACCACACGTAGTGCTGACAGACATCAGGATGAAACAGATTTCCGGACTTATGGTAATGGAAGAAATCAAGAAAGAGAACCCGGAATGTCAGTTCGTGGTATTAAGTGCATACAGGGATTTCGAATATGCGAAGAAGGCATGTGATCTGGGGGCATTCGCATATCTTCTGAAGCCGATTGAAGATGAAAAATTACAGGCGACGATGACAGATGTCGGTAAAATCTGTGAAGATCAGATCCGAAATGAGGAGAAGTATGACCGCTGGGAAAGACTTCTGAAAAAGGACGGAGATGGATTTTTGCAGGTTGTCGTGCAAAAATATGTCCAGAACCGGCTGCCGGAAGAAAAAGTAGATGAAGTCTTCCATACGCTGCAGGATGTCATGAAGGAAGGAGACCGGTTTATTACAGTATATGCAGATCTTGATCTGGCCTATAAGATTACCAATGAACTGGAATATGAAGCCTCGAGATTTTCCATGGTCAGAATGATTGAAGAAAAGATCGCAGAGAGATTCACATACTGGAAATTCGAAAGTGAAGAAGGACATCGTACATTTATTATAAAGACGCAGGAGAACACAGCGGTACATGAATTGAAAGAACTGCTGGAAGAGGTAAAAAAAGAAGAGAACAGCCTGGTTATTGCAGCAATATCCAAACCATATAAAGGGATCCGCGGAATCAGAAGAAGTTTCGAAGAAGCGCAGAGATTATTCGCTGTTACAAATGCATCCGGAGCGGGAGTATTTACAATCCCGGAGACTGTTGAAGAAAAAGAGGAAAGCCCATATCCGGCGGAGGCAGAGATGATGGTGGTCAACAGCGTGCGGAAGAACGACGCCGTACAGTTAAAGCAGGCATTTGTACATTTTATTTACCAACTGCCACACAGAGAAGAACTGCAATGCCAGTATATGCACAAAATCATGGTAAAGACAGAATTCATGTTAAAAGACAGTTACGGGATGGACGAATCACTGAATCAGCAATTTGAAAATTATTATTCGAATATGAGAAACTTAAAGGCGGCAAAAGCGGTGGATGTCTGTTATAAGATTCTGGGAACTGCTATTGAAAAAAGACTGGAAAATGCAGAGAAGAAAGAGAATAAAGGATCAAAAGAATACATTGCAGCGGCTGTGGCATATATAGATGAACATCTGGATAATGAAGATCTTTCGATTGTATCAGTGGCGACACATGTATATCTGAATCCGGTATATTTTGGACGGGTATTCAAGAATACCTTTCATATGACATTCAAACAATATCTGTTGCAGCGTAGAATGGAGCTGGCAAAGAGACTGCTGGAAGACGGAAGAACCAGCATCGGTAATATCTGCGAGCAGGTCGGAATCAGTAATCCATCCTATTTTTCACATTTGTTTAAAGAATATACAGGACAGCTTCCGAGAGATTACAAAAGGGAATATGAAGTATGAAAAAAAGTAAAATGTCAGGAATCCAGAAAAAGTATCTGAAGTATATGTGTACGCTTCTGATACTGGCACTGGTTCTTTCCAGCATCTGTGTATGGACTTATGTCAGACGGAATATGACAGATGTGATTGTGGATAAGTATGAATTCATGAATGAGAAGATGGGGATAGCCCTGGATAATCTCTACCGGAAGACGGATGCCGTGACAGCAGAGATCATCCTGGAAAATGATGTGCAGAAGAGTCTGAAGAATAAAGAACTGCAGGAAGTAGAGAAGAATGCACTGAGCAAATATTTTGCATATATAGATCTGAATCATGTCGCTGATTATTGCTACATTGATAATAAAAGAAATGTTTACGAAAAATCCTATTCCCAGATTGGTTATTCGGATTTTCAAAGCAGCGGTCTGCGTGAGAAAATGGGGGATGAGTATGCGAAGACGCAGTGGATCTGGACCCGGGATTACCTGTTTGGTACGGGGGATGAAGCATTGTTTATCGGAAGATATGTGAATAGTATGGATTACGCACACGAACCTGGAATCGTGTATCTGAAGATGAATCAACAGTTTCTGGAAAGTGTTATGGATAAAGACAGGAAGATTGCAAAAGATGTTGCAGTGGGAATCATAAGTCCGGAAGGAAAGACTTGCATCCGGCAGGAACCGGAAGATCTCAGTATCGAAAAAAGGACAATGGAGAAGATTACGGAACTGACCAGAACGAAAAAATCCGGTGTGATCGTGCGGGGAAAAAAGATAGAAGGCGGGATTTTACAGGCATACCGGCAGGAAGAGACAGGGATGGTGATCTTTACACTGGTGCCGGATATGGTATTGAATCAGGGAATGACGCAGATATTGATCGTATTACTCACTATCTATGCGGTGATCGCAGTGCTGGCGTTTGTATTAAGTCTTTATGCATCACAGACATTTACCCGGCCGATCAGACAGATCAGTGATGCCATGACAAGTTTTGATGGAAATGATTTTACACATACCATTCAGATCCATACGGACACAGAACTGGATAAGATCGGGCATGCCTATAACGAGATGTTAAAGAATATCGAAGAGTTCCAGAACGAGGTCAAGAATCAGCAGAAAGAACTAAGAATTAGTGAGATGAATACGCTGATCAGCCAGATCAATCCGCATTTTCTCTATAATACCCTGGATACCATCTATATGCTGGCGCGGATCAACGGGGAAGAGAAGACGATGAAGATGATACAGGCACTGTCAAAGTATCTGCGTCTGTCACTGAGCAAAGGACGTGAGATTGTGACAGTAGAAGACGAGCTGGAAAATGTAAAAAGTTATATGGAGATCCAGCAGATCCGCAATGAGAATCTGTTCCGTTATGAGATCGAATGTGGAGAAGAACTGAAAACAAGGTGGATATTAAAGCTGATCTTACAGCCAATTGTGGAAAATGCAGTCAAATATGGATTTTGTGATATCTTCGAAGGCGGTCTGATAAGGATCAGTGTCACTGAACAGGCAGGACAGCTTACATTCAGTGTCTATAATAACGGAACTCCGATGGAAGAGCAGATGGCGGAGAAGTTAAACGGACTGTCAGAGATACCGGTGTCAAAAATGAAAGACAGTTTTGAAGACAAAAAACATGGTTATGGTGTGATAAATATTATTACGCGACTGCGGTTAAAGTATGGGGAGGATGTGAGATTTTTCTATGAATCGGATACAAATGGAACCGTCTGTGTTATCCAGATCCCGGATGATGGGAAAGAAAACAGTGAACAGTAGACGGATTATGGCAGCAGTGATGGTGATCGCCATGCTGACAGCACTGACCGGCTGTGCGGGAAAAGAGAATACACAGACCAGAAAAAAGAATAAAGTAGTAGAGATTCCAATGATCCTTACCGTAGATTCCAGTACTGGTAATAAGAATGAAGAGGAAGTGGTGGAGCGGTTTAACAGGGCATATAAAGGAAAGTATCATATAGATGTGGACTGGGTGATGGAGACGGAGGAAGAATACCGGAAGAATCTGAAACGTATGAATGTGACAGATGAATTACCGGCTATTATCACTGATCTGCGTATGCTTCCATCTTTCTATCAGATGATGATCAAGAAAGGCAGGATTGAGGACCTGACACCTTACATTAACGAAGATCAGGAATGGAAGGATATGATCGAACCGTCAGTAATGGAATCGGTCCGGGAAGAGGATGGAAAGATTTATCTGGGTCCGGTCAGTACGGCGGCATTCGCCTGTTCAGGGGTTTTCTGGAACCGGGAGTTATTTGAACAGGCAGGAATCAGCAGATTTCCTGAGACATGGGAGGAGTTCTGGGAATGTTGTGAGAAACTGAAAGCAGCAGGGATCACGCCGCTTGCCCTGCATACGGAAGGGACGGCATGGGCCGCAATGCTGCTTGCAACAGCAGAAGTAGCAGGAAGTGAAGAAGGTGCGGCATTCATGAAGCAATTATATCCGGATACCTATCAGAATGAACCGGGGCTGGAGATAGCCGGTACATTAAAAAAATTATTTCAATATACGACCCAGGATGCATTACATAATGATTTTGACGTAGCTCATGATAATTTCGTGGCAGGAAATGCAGCGATGATACCTAATGGTTACTGGATGATTGATCAGATTCCGGAGGAAATGCAGAAAAAAGTATGTTTTTCTACATTTCCGGAAAATAAACTGATAGGCTCACCGGAGACATTCGGCTGGGCAGTTGTATCAACTTATAGTGAAAAGGTGAAAAAAGGAGCAGTTGAGTTCCTCAAATTCAGAACGAAATTGAATAAAGAACAGAAAGAAGAATTGCTGAACAGCAGGACAAGACAGGAAGGAACGCTGTTGGATGATTATCTGAAGGCTTATACGGGAAATCCACAGATTGTACCGAATTATCAGGTGAAGTGGAATTCACTGCTGCAGGAGGATGTACTGGGAGAATGTCTGGCGGAACTGGCACAGGGAAAGATAACGGAGCAGGAATTCACGCAGGCAGAAGACGAAAGCATCCGGCAGTTTGAAGAAGAACAATAGATATGTTTTTTTGTATATCAGGTTGTTTTATTGATACAGGGTTTGAGCGCATTTCTGTTAATATAATGACAACAAGAGAAACGAAGGTTTCAAAAAAGAAAGGCGAGGGAAATGAATTATGAAAATGCGTAAAGTTGTATCAGCAATGCTGGTAGCAGCCATGGCAACAGGAATGGTTGCAGGATGTGGAAGCTCTTCTGACAGCAAGTCAGACAAGAAAGACGCAAAAGGAAAAGTATACTACTTAAACTTCAAACCAGAACAGGATGAGCAGTGGCAGGATCTGGCAAAAGAGTATACAAAAGAAACAGGAGTGGATGTAACAGTACTTACAGCAGCATCCGGAGAATACGAAAAGACATTAAAATCTGAGATGGCTAAGAGCAATGCTCCGACACTGTTCCAGGTAAACGGACCGGTTGGACTTGCAAGCTGGAAAGATTACTGCTACGATCTGAAAGATTCTGATGTTGCAAAACAGCTGACAAGTGATGATTTCGCACTGATGGACGGCGACAAGATGTCAGGAATCGCATACGTAATAGAAAGCTACGGAATCATTTACAACAAAGAACTGTTAAAGAAAGCAGGATACTCAGCTGATGATATCACTAACTTTGACAGCTTCAAGAAAGTTGTAGAAGATATCACAGCAAATAAGGACAAACTTGGATTCTCAGCATTTACATCCGCTGGTATGGACGGATCATCTGACTGGAGATTCAAAACTCATCTGGCAAACCTTCCAATCTACTATGAATACAAAGATGAAGGAATCGATAACACAGATGCTATCAAAGGAACATACCTTGATAACTACCGTCAGATCTGGGATCTCTATATCAACAACGCTACCTGCAAACCAACAGAGCTTTCTACAAAGACAGCTGACGATGCAACAGCAGATTTCGTAACAGGTGATGCAGTATTCTACCAGAATGGTACATGGGAATATAACAACATCAAAGACGTCGGAGATGACAATCTTGGAATCCTTCCAATCTACATCGGTGTAGAAGGCGAAGAAGATCAGGGAATCTGTACAGGTACAGAGAACTACTGGTGTGTAAACTCTAAAGCATCTGAAGACGACATTCAGGCAACACTTGATTTCATGAACTGGTGTGTAACATCTGATGATGGTGTAAAGGCAATGTGCAAAGACATGGGATTCACAATTCCATTTAAGAAGAACCTGAAATCAGACAACGTACTTGTTAACGAAGCAAACAAATATACAGAAGACGGAAAGACTCCTGTATCTTGGAACTTCTCAACAATGCCATCAGAAGAGTGGAAGAACGGAGTGGGTTCTGCACTGACAAGTTACGCAGCAGATCCGACAGATGCAAACTGGGCAAAAGTTACAACAGCATTCGTTGACGGATGGGCAAAAGAAGCTGCAGCAGCAAAATAAAAATAAAAATGTAACAATCAAAATAGTTATATGAAGTGAGTAGTGGCGGGCGGTTGCAAGAAACACCCGCCGCTTTTATGAAAAAGTGCAGGGAAATGAAGCGGAGATTCTCTGCATGGAAGGAGGAATTTATTATGGAAAAATCCATCAAACGTTATATGCCGATTTTCGTGCTTCCAACGTTTTTTGCATTTATTCTTGGCTTTATCGTTCCTTTTATTATGGGAATCTGGCTTTCATTTTGTAAATTTACAACCGTAACAGACGCGAAATTCGTAGGATTTTCAAATTACATAGAAGCACTGAAAGATACGGCATTCCGTCATTCATTCTGGTATACCGTACTGTTCGCGATTGCATCTCTTCTGATCATTAACATCATAGCATTTGCACTTGCAATGGCACTGACAAAAGAAATGCATGGAACAAATGTCTTCCGTACGATCTTCTTCATGCCGAACCTGATCGGTGGTATCGTACTTGGATATATCTGGCAGCTGATCTTTAACGGAGTTCTTTCCAGATATGGTACCGCACTTGCTCTGAATGAGTGGTATGGCTTCTGGGGACTGATCATTCTGGTCAGCTGGCAGCAGATTGGTTATATGATGATCATCTATATTGCGGGCCTTCAGTCCATTCCTGGTGATGTCATTGAAGCAGCAGAGATTGACGGAGCAAATAAGATCCAAACATTATTCAAGGTAACAATCCCGATGATGATGCCATCGATCACGATCTGTATGTTCCTGTCAATTACAAACGGATTCAAGTTATTCGATCAGAACCTGTCCCTGACAGCCGGTGAACCGTCTAAGATGTCTGAGATGATGGCGTTAAACATCTTCAATACGTTCTACGGACGTACCGGATGGGAAGGAGTCGGACAGGCGAAGGCAGTCATCTTCTTTGCAATCGTAGTTGTGATCGGTATGATCCAGTTACGTGCAACACGTTCTAAGGAGGTACAGCAGTAATGAAGAAAAAAACAAGTAAATTAAGCTGGTTTGGAACAGGTGCATTTGCGATCATCGGTATTGTATATATCATGCCGATCCTGATCGTGCTGATCAACTCATTTAAAAATAAAGTATTTATCAACAAAGAACCATTCAAACTTCCGACAAAGCAGACATGGGTAGGAATCGATAACTTCCTGTCCGCAATTGACAAATATGAACTGCTGGGTGCAGTCGGCTGGACTGTATTTATCACAGTTGGTTCCGTACTTGTGATCCTTGTATGTACTTCTATGTGTGCATGGTATATTACAAGAGTAAACAGTAAGTTTACAAAACTGTTATATTTACTCTGTGTATTTTCCATGGTTGTTCCGTTCCAGATGGTTATGTTCACCTTATCGCTGGTAGCTGACCGTACCGGTCTTCGTACACCTTGGGGAATCATCATCATTTACCTCGGATTTGGTGCAGGTCTTGCAGTATTCATGTTCTGCGGATTTGTAAAATCCATTCCACTGGAAATTGAAGAAGCGGCAATGATCGACGGATGTACACCACTTCGAACCTTTTTCTCTGTTGTACTTCCGATCATGAAGCCGACATACATTTCCGTAGGAATTCTGGAGACGATGTGGATCTGGAACGACTTCCTGCTTCCATACCTGGTACTGGATCTGAATAAGTATAAGACAATCTCAATTGCGATCCAGTATATGAAGGGAAGTTATGGACGTGTAGATATGGGTGCTGTTATGGCAGCGCTGATCCTTGCGGTAATTCCGGTAGTTATCTTCTATCTGGCTTGTCAGAAGCATATTATCAAAGGTGTTGCAGCCGGAGCTGTAAAAGGTTAATAAGGACAAAAAAGAGATTTGGCATTTGGATATGTCAGATCTCTTTTGGAATATGTAAAAGTATATAAGAAAAGTTGACAGCGGTGGAGAATGAAGATATCACTTGACATTTTTCACTTATTTTTTAAAATATAGTGAGAGATGAAGAGGAGTAGTTTTTATTATGAATTCAAATTTTGAATATTACAAAATATTTTATTATGTAGCAAAATATGAAAATCTTACCAAGGCGGCAACGGTACTGAAGACCAGCCAGCCGGCAGTCACGCGTACCATACACAAACTGGAAAATGAACTTGGCTGCCGCTTATTTACGAGGAGTAAGACCGGAATGCAGCTAACTCCGGAAGGCCGGACATTTTATGGATATGTAGCGGCAGGATGTGCCCAGTTTTTCAAAGGAGAGAATGATCTGAGTAATCTGATCTCGCTGGAGAACGGAACGATCTATATCAGCGCTACGGAGACGGCACTTCACTGTTATCTTTTTCAGGCAATGGAAGAATTCAACAGCCTGTATCCGAATGTGAGGTTTAAGATTCTGAATAACAGTACGACAGAGTCTGTGAATGCAGTAAAAGAAGGAAAAGTAGACCTTGCATTTGTATCGGCGAACCTTCAGGTAGCAAAACCTCTTCGGATGAAGATTCTGAGAAAATATCATGATATCCTGATCAGTGGAAACAGATTTGGAGAATTAAAGGATGATGGGAAAGAGGTTTCACTTAAGGAACTGGTGTCCTATCCGTGGATCAGTCTGACTGCAGAGACGATTACCAGACGTTTTCTAAATGAATATTTTGAAAAGAACAGTCTGACATTTACACCGGATATGGAGCTTGCAACGACGGATATGATACTTCCGGCGGTAAGGCACAATCTGGGACTTGGTTTCATCCCGGCGGAATTTGCAGATTCGGAACTTAAGTCCGGACAGGTATTTGAGATCAAAGTGAAAGAAAAGCTGCCGGAACGTAATATTATACTGATCTACGACGTGGAATATCCGCAAAGTATCGCGGCAAAAGAATTTCAGAAATTTCTGAAAGAAAAAGAAATGTAAAAACCCGGAAGCTTACATAAATTCGGATGATCAATAATGATCAGATAAAAGATAAAGGTATCGAATTGGAGTAAAATATTGTAAGCTTCCGGGCTTTTATTATATTAAAACAAACTAATCAATAGAGGACTTTTTTTATTTATGCCACTCCCAGTTACGGATCTCTTCAAGATCCTGTCCGTATTCGGCAATGTACTGTTTGTGCTCAACCAGCTTGTCGTTCATCTTCTGGATCAGGAATGATCCCTTGTTGCCAAGCTGTGGCAAGTGCATGATAGCATCTTTTACCAGGTTGAAACGGTCGATCTGGTTCTGTACACGCATATCGAATGGTGTAGTGATCGTTCCTTCTTCCTGATATCCATGAACGGAAATATTGTGGTTGTTACGTTCGTATGTAAGTTCATGGATCAGTGTCGGATATCCGTGGAATGCGAAGATGATCGGTTTATCTTTTGTAAAGATTGCATCATATTCTGCATCACTTAATCCGTGTGGATGTTTGTGATCTGATTCCATCTTGAACAGGTCAACAACGTTAACAACACGAATCTTGAGTTCTGGCATTTCATCACGAAGAATTGTAACAGCAGCCATTGTTTCAAGAGTTGGTGTGTCACCGCAGCAAGCCATAACAACATCTGGTTCTTCACCACAGTCGTTACTTGCCCAATCCCAGATACCGATACCCTGTGTACAGTGCTTAACAGCCTGTTCCATAGATAACCACTGGCAGCTTGGGTGTTTTGAAGCTACGATAGCGTTGACATAGTTCTTGCTCTTGATACAGTGATCGAAGCAAGAGAGTAAGCAGTTAGCATCCGGTGGGAGATACATGCGGACAACATCTGCTTTTTTATTAGCGATGTGATCCAGGAATCCTGGGTCCTGATGTGTAAATCCGTTGTGATCCTGCTGCCATACATTTGATGTCAGGATGAAGTTAAGAGAAGCAATTGGCTGTCTCCATGAAAGCTGGTTACATACTTTTAACCATTTTGCATGCTGAGCTGCCATAGAGTCAACGATACGGATGAATGCTTCGTAACTTGCGAAGAATCCGTGACGTCCTGTTAACAGATAACCTTCCAGCCATCCTTCACACATATGCTCACTTAACATACCATCCATGATACGTCCGTTTCTTGCAAGACAATCGTCTGTATCAAGAAGTCCGGCATTCCAGTCACGGTTCTGTGTTTCAAATACTTTGTATAAACGGTTAGACATACTTTCGTCAGGTCCGAAGATACGGAAGTTCTTGTTCTCTTCGTTTAATTCGAAGATGTCACGGATATATCCGCCAAGTTCGATCATATCCTGAGCCTTTGTCTTACCTGGTTCAACTTCGATTCCATAAGAACGGAAATCAGGAAGTCTTAAGTCTTTTAATAATAATCCACCATTTGCATGTGGGTTAGCTCCGAGACGGGCATCTCCCTTAGGTGCAAGTTCTGCAAGTTCTGGGATCAGGCGTCCGTTTTCGTCGAAGAGTTCTTCCGGATGATAGCTTTCCAGCCACTCTTTTAAGAGTTCCAGATGTTCTGGACTTTCCATTGTAAGTGGTACCTGATGTGCACGGAAAGATCCTTCAATCTGCTGACCGTCTACAACCTTTGGTCCAGTCCATCCCTTTGGTGTACGCAGAACGATCATTGGCCATACCGGACGCTCTGGATCATTGTTCTCACGTGCATTTTTCTGGATTGCTTTGATCTCTTCGATAACAGTATCCATTGTTTCTGCCATCTTCTTGTGCATTGTCATCGGATCGTCGCCTTCTACGAAGTAAGGTTTCCATCCACATCCTTTGAAGAAGTTCTCAACTTCCTCGTGGGAAATACGAGAGAAGATAGTAGGGTTACTGATCTTATATCCATTTAAATGAAGAATTGGAAGTACAGCACCGTCTGTAACTGGGTTCAGGAACTTGTTAGACTGCCATGAAGTAGCTAACGGTCCGGTCTCAGCTTCACCGTCACCGACAACAACTGTTGCGATCAGATCCGGGTTGTCGAATACAGCACCGAATGCATGAGCGATAGAGTATCCAAGCTCTCCACCTTCGTTGATAGATCCTGGTGTCTCTGGTGCACAGTGACTCGGAACTCCACATGGGAATGAGAACTGCTTGAACATCTTCTTCATACCTTCTTCATCCTGGCTGATGTTCGGATATACTTCGCTGTAAGAACCTTCCAGATATGTATTGGCAATTAAGAAGTTTCCGCCATGTCCAGGACCTGATAATAAGATCATATCCAGATCATAACGTTTGATCTCACGGTTGCAGTGTACATAGATAAAGTTCTGTCCTGGGACAGTTCCCCAGTGCCCAACGATTTTCTTCTTGATCTGATCCATTGTAAGTGGTTCTTTTAATAATGGATTGTCAAGAAGGTATAACTGACCGGCTGACAGATAGTTGGCAGCACGCCAGTAGGCATTCATCTTTTCAAGCATTTCCTGGGATAACGGCTGTTTCTCAAGACATGTTTTTGTGTCTTCCATATTCATACCTCTTTCTTAAAAATAATTTTTTGTGTTATTTTTTTAACCATTTGTAGAATAACACAATGAAAAGTATGCGTAAAATAGCAATTATGCATTGCAAATATAAGTTTTTGGTATGGATGGAGGAAAATGTACGAGAATGTGAAGTGAAGGCAGGCAATTCTTGAAGAAAGAGGAAAAACAAGGTATACTTTCACTATATAAAAAAGAAACTTCCGGATGCAGCCAAGCCGCTTTTGACACCACTGATCTGTTTTGTGATCATGGTTCCGGCCACAATCATAGTAATCGGACCGGCATCTGCGATTACAGCAAATGCAATTGCAAATGGCTACAATGCATTGGTAGCTTTCGCACCGGCACTTGCGGGAGCAATCATCGGTGGATTATGGCAGATAGTTGTTATCTTTGGCGTGCACTGGGGAATTACACCGGTCGTACTTGCCAACTTTGATATGAATGGATGTGATACATTCCAGGCATTCCAGACGATCGCTGTTGTCGCACAGGTGGCTGCAGCATTCGGAGTATTTATCAAATCAAGAAATAAAGAGTTTAAAGGTGTGGCACTTTCAGCCGGAGTGACAGGAATCTTCGGTATTACAGAGCCTACGATCTATGGTGTAACATTAAGACTTAAGAAGCCATTTATCTGCGGATGCGCAGGAGGGGCAATCGGAGCAGTTGTACTGAGCTTCTTCCATTCTGCATATTATGCATATGCCGGACTTCCAGGACTGCTTACGATTGTCAATGCAATCAGTAAAGATGCACCGATGTCGTTCATTGGTGAAGCACTGGCATGTGTGATTGCTTCTGTGATCACGATTGTGGCAATTCAGATTGTTGGATTCGATGATCCGGTGGATAAAGCAGAAGAAAAAGAAGAAAAAGAAATCGAAAGCCCACTGGCAGGAACAGTCATTCCGTTGAGCGAAGTACACGATGAGGTATTCGCAAGTGAGATGATGGGAAAAGGATGTGCGGTCATTCCGGAAGAGGGAAAGGTTTACGCACCGTTTGATGGTAAAGTTGTCGGATTGTTAGACAGCCATCATGCAGTTGGAATGGAAAGTACAGACGGAGTAGAAGTTCTGATCCATGTCGGTATGGATACTGTAAAACTGAATGGAAGATGCTTTACCATTCATGTAGAAGAAGGTGAGCAGGTGAAAAAAGGACAGCTTCTTCTGGAATTTGACATTCCGGGAATCAAAGAAGCCGGATATGAAGTGACTACACCGATTATTATTACAAACAGTGACGAATTCAATGATGTAGAGACGAAGGCAGAAGGAAAGGTAACTGTCGGAACGAAGCTTCTTGAATTATCTTAAAAATATAGAAAAAAGAGTGCGGAAATCTTTTCAAAGATTTCCGCATAAAGTGCAGGAGGAAGAATTATGGCATTATCAGATACATTTTTATGGGGCGGTGCGGTAGCTGCCAACCAGTTAGAAGGCGGATGGAACGAAGGCGGAAAAGGTCGGAGTGTCATTGATGTTATGACTGGCGGAAGCGCAACAAAGATGCGTGAGATTACAGACGGAGTAGTAGAAGGAAAGTATTATCCGAACCATGAGGCGGTAGATTTCTATCATGAATACAAAGGGGACATTGCCCTGATGGCAGAGATGGGATTCAAGTGTTTCAGGACAAGTATTGCATGGACGCGTATTTTCCCAAACGGTGACGAAACTGAGCCGAATGAAGAAGGTCTTAAATTTTATGATGATATGTTCGATGAATTATTAAAATATGGTATCGAACCGGTCATCACATTAAGCCACTTTGAGATGCCGTATCATCTGGCAAAGGAATATGGCGGATGGATCAACCGTAAGGTGATAGATTTCTTTGTACGTTATGCAGTAACCGTTATGGAACGTTATAAAGATAAGGTAAAATACTGGATGACATTCAATGAGATCAATAACCAGAGCAATACATCGGCAGACATCTTTGGATGGACGGATTCAGGAGTCCGTTTCTCGGAATATGATAATAAGAAGAAAGCCATGTATCAGGCAGCACATCACGAACTGGTGGCAAGTGCACTGGTGGTGAAGAAAGGCCATGAGATCAATCCGGACTTCCAGATCGGATGTATGTGTTCATTCGTACCGTTTTATCCTTATTCCTGCAACCCGGATGATGTTATGATCGCAACAGAGTGTATGCATGAAAGATATTATTTTTCAGATGTACATATCCGCGGTCATTATTCCGCATTTGCAAAGAAAGAATGGGAAAGAGAAGATACAAAACCAGTGATGGAGCCGGGAGATGAAGAGATTCTGGCAGAAGGTAAATGTGACTACCTGGGATTTAGCTATTATATGACCAATGCAGTAAAAGCGGATGTCAAGAAGGATACAGCAGAATCGCTGGACGGAAGTTCTCCAAATTCAATTGCTAATCCATATGTAAAGGCAAGTGACTGGGGCTGGCAGATCGATCCGGTGGGGCTGCGTTATGCACTGGTTACTTTATATGAACGTTATGAAGTACCTCTATTTATAGTAGAAAATGGCTTCGGAGCAATTGATATCCTGAAAGAAGATCATACTTGTGATGACGATTACCGTATTGCATATCTGAAAGAACATATTACAGAGATGAAGAAAGCAGTAGAGATAGATGGTGTGGATCTGATGGGATATACTCCATGGGGATGTATCGATCTGGTATCATTTACAACAGGTGAATTAAAGAAGCGTTACGGGTTCATCTATGTTGATAAAAATGATGACGGAACCGGAAGTGGAAAGAGATATAAGAAGAAATCCTTTGGCTGGTATCAGAATGTGATTCGGACAAATGGAGAAGAACTGTAATTGCTTCTAATTTAATAGTGCAGGAATCCCAAACAGGCTGATATTTTATATTAACATGTATAAAATATCAGCCTGTTTGCTATTTATAAGATTAAATACAACTTAGGTTGCTGTTTTGTAAAAATAATACAAGTGAGTACAAAATAAAAGTTGTATTGTACTATAAAGAAAGTACGAAAGAAATGAAGAAAAATGCACAAAAAATTCATTCTTTGTTCATAATTATTGAAACCAAGACTGTCAAAACGCACAAAAAACGGTTTTGACAGATGAAAACACCATGAAAAGCGCTATGAGACAGTACAACTTTGTTGAAAAAAATGGTTGTATTTTATTGCAAAACGATACCAGTTAAGTATATAATCTAATCATCAAATAAATACAGAAAACGGAGGAAACATTATGAAGAGAGTTCTCAAAAAAGTAACAGCAGCTCTTTTGGCAGCAACAATGGTAGTTGGACTTGCTGCATGCGGAAACGGTGGAAGTTCTGATGACAAGAGCAGCAAGAGCAGTAAATCAGGAAAGGTTAAAATCGGAGTTTCTATCTGGTCTTCAACAGACGTTCTTGGATCACAGTGTAAGAAGATGCTGGATGCAGCAGCTAAAGCACTGGATGTAGAAGTACAGTATGTTGACCAGGGACATGTATCTGAGAAAGTTACAGCTTCTGTAGAGCAGTTAGCAGCAGCAGGATGCCAGGGAATCATCATCTGTAACTCATCTGATACAGAGATGACATCAGCAATCAAGACATGTAATGATAATAAAGTATATCTTGCACAGTTCTTCCGTGTAATCAGCAAAAAAGACAGTGCAGATATCTACAAAGCAGCAAAAGATTCCGCTTACTACATCGGAGCAGTTCATGAAGATGAACCTGAAAACGGTGCAGAACTTGTTAAGATTCTTCTTGACAAAGGTGATCGTAACATCGGTCTGATCGGCTGGGAGCAGGGAGATGCTACTTGGCTCGGAAGATGGGAAGGTTACAAAGCCGGAGTTGAAAAATGGAACAAAGAAAACCCAGACGACAAAGCAAAAATTTCTGAGCCACAGTACGCTGGTACAACTTCAGAAGGTGGATCAAAAGCTGCTGAAGCTTTAATGGCAGCAGATCCTAAGCTTGATGCATTGATCCCAGCTGGTGGTGGTGGAGATCCACTTCAGGGAGCAATCGCAGCAGTTGAACGAGCAGGAAAGACTCAGGACATCGATATCGTTTCTACAGACTTCCTTCCAGACCTTGGAGAAAGACTTCAGAACGGATCAATGGCCGGTGAATCCGGTGGACATTTCTGTGACCCACTGATCGCATTCATGATGGTTTACAATGCAGTAAAAGGTAACTACAAAGACTTCGCTGGTAAATTCGAAGATGTTCCATTCCCATACTTGTATGTATCATCAGCAGAAGACTATGCAGCATACGAGAAATATTTCGTAGATCAGCTTCCATACACAGACGATGAATTAGTAGCTATGTCTAAAGAAAGTATGAAAGAGCTGAAAGCTACTGCAGCAAGCGTATCTATCGCTGATGCAGAGAGCCGTGCCGCTAAATAAGACGGACACAAGATAACAGAAAATAATTTGGGGAGGGTGACGTCGCAAGAAAGGCGATGCCACCTTCTCTTTTAAAAAGATAATAAGAAGAGGTAGATAATATGGGCACTACTAAAAAACTCTCAGGAAAGACAATGGGGTATGTAATCCTGATCGGTCTTGTGATTGTTTCCTGGGTAATCTTTAAAATATTGACACCACATAACTTCGGCTCATTTTCCAATATGCTCAATTACTTTCAGGCCAGTCTGATTGCCACTGTAGGTGCGGTTGGTTTCTATTTCGTAATGGTAATGGGAATGTTCGATTTCTCTATTGGTGCAAACATCATGCTTTCCGCAATCGTTGGTTGCGTATTGGCAACAAAATTTAATTTAGGATATTTCGGACTGATCGTCGGAGGTATTCTTACAGGTACAATCGTTGGTTTATTAAACGGAATTTTCTATGTGAAATTAAGAATTCCATCTATGATCGTTACAACAGGTTTGGCACTTATCTATGAGTCGCTGGCAAACTACATGGCAGGTGGTGTAGAACAGACACTTCCGGCACACTTAAGAGCATTCGGACGTATGCCATGGGATATCATCCTTGCATTGGTAGCATGCGTTGTTGCTTACATATTCTTAAACTACACTAAAATCGGAACTTATACTTATGCGATCGGAAGTGACGAGTTCGTTGCTAAGAACATGGGTATTAATGTTAATAAATACAAGGTACTTGCATTCATCTTAAGTGGTGCGTTCCTTGGAGTAATGGCAATTCTGACAATCAGTTATGGTTCTTCAATGGTAGCGGTTACCGGTATGGCATCTATGAGCCGAAACTTCGTACCGACAATGGGATGCTTCTTCGGTCTGGCATTTAAGAAATATGGTATGCCGCTGCAGGCTATTATCATCGGTGAATTCGTAATCAATATTATTTTCTTCGGTTTCATCGCACTTGGTGCTCCTACAGCGATCCAGGACGTTATTACAGGATTTGCACTGCTGATTATCGTTACTCTGACAACAAAGGTTACAAAAGGCGAGATTGTCAAGTAATAGAAGGAGGAAGACAGCAATGAGTGAAGTGAGATTACAGGTAAAACATGTTTCTAAAAACTTCGGTATCACGAAGGCGTTGAAAGATGTGTCATTTAATATCAATAAAGGTGAGGTTCACGCACTGATCGGTGAAAATGGATCCGGTAAATCAACAATGACAAATATGTTGACAGGAATCTATACACTGGAAAGTGGACAGTTCATTCTGGATGGAAAAGAAGTTCATCCGAAGAACCAGGTAGAAGCAAATGAAGAAGGTATTTCTATCATCGTACAGGAACTTGGAACTCTTTCCGGACTGACGGTAGCAGAGAATATCTTCCTTGGACATGAAGATCAGTTCGTTCATCTGGGGATCAAGAATACCGCAGCAATGAACAAAAAAGCAAATGAGCTTTTACAATCCTATGGATTTGATAAGATCAAAGCAGGAGATATGATTGATGATTATAATTTCGAAGACCGTAAACTGGTTGAGATCGTAAAAGCTACATATTTTAATCCTAAGATCGTCGTTGTCGATGAGACGACAACTGCTCTTTCGCAGGAAGGACGTGAAGAACTGTATAAACAGATGAATCGTGTTCGTGACAATGGAAATACGGTTATCTTTATTTCCCATGACCTTCCGGAAATTCTCGACAAATCCGATACAATCACAATCCTCCGGGATGGTGTATATATCGATACGGTCAAGAGTGCAGATGTGAACGAAGATGATCTGAAGAAGCTGATGGTTGGACGTGAGGTAACAGGTGATTACTATCGTTCAGACTATGGTGAAAAAGTATCAGATGAAGTTGTATTATCCGTAAAGAATGTTACAGTTCCAGGACTGATCGAAGATATCAGCTTTGATTTACACAAAGGAGAGATCCTTGGATTCGGTGGTCTGTCAGAATCAGGTATGCATGAGATCGGTAAAGCAATCTTCGGTGCATCTTATGACAGAGAAGGTGAAGTTGTTCTGGCTGACGGAACACACATCAACGATATTCCTACAGCAATTAAGCACAGCATTGCTTATACATCCAAAGACCGTGACAATGAGTCGGTTGTGCTGAATCAGAGTATCGGTGACAATATCTGCTTACCATCATTAGATGAACTTGCTAATAAAGCACATATATTAAGCGATAAGAAACGTAGAGAGTTTGCCGATAAATATGCAAAACAGATGTCTGTAAAGATGAATGATGTAAACCAGTTCGTTTCAAATCTGTCCGGTGGTAACAAACAGAAAGTTGTTCTTGCAAGATGGATCGGAAAAGATTCTGATATCGTTGTTCTGGACAGTCCTACCCGAGGAATCGATATTAAGGTAAAACAGGACATCTATCAGTTGATGAACCAGATGAGAAAGAACGGTAAATCCATCATCATGATCTCAGAAGAGTTGATGGAGCTGATTGGTATGAGTGATCGTATCATTATTATGAAAGATGGAAAAATCAGTGGAGAACTTGAACGTAATCAGAACCTGGATGAAAATGGTCTGATTTCGATGATGGTATAAGGAGGCAACTATGGGAAGTCAAGTAAGTGCAAAAACAAACGATAAGGAGCAGCAGCTTAAGAAAGCGTCTAAGATGGCGATGGTTCGTGCGCTCCTGCCAATCGTAGGATTGGTTGTTATTTTCCTGCTGTTCAATGTCCTGACAGATTTCCGTATGATGGGAAATATGTCACTGGCATTCTCGCAGGTATATGTTACAATGATTGCAGCTATGGGCGTATTCTTCATTATGACGATGGGCGGCCTGGACTTTTCTCAGGGATCTATCCTTGGAATTGCTTCAATCGTTGTATGTATTCTTTCAAAACATGGAATTGCAATTGCAATTCTTGGTGGTATTGCATCAGGTGCGATCATCGGTGCGATCAACGGATTCTTCTATGTATACCGTAAGATCAAATCATTCATTGTTACAATTTGTACCATGTTCTTATTCCGTGGATTTATCAAATATATGACAACGAATGCACCTGTATCAGGTTCTGCAACATTGATCAATTATGACAGTACAGGATTCAAAGTGGCTTGTACAGTAGTTGTTCTGGTTATTGGATTTATCGCATTCCGTTATACAAAATTCGGAACATATTTAAAAGCGATCGGAGCCGGTGAAAAAGCAGCAATGTTCTCAGGAATCCGCACAGACAGAATGAAATTCCTCATGTATGTACTGGCAGGTGCACTGACAGGATTTGCAGCGTTTATCAACGTTATCAAGGTCGGATCTGTTACATCTTCCGGTGGTAACCAGTTAGAGACACAGATTCTGATCGCACTGGTATTAGGTGGTATGCCGATTTCCGGTGGAGCAAAAGTAAGATTTGAAAATATCGTTGTCGGATCTCTTCTTTACGTTGTACTGAACAGTGGACTGACAATGATGGGATTCTCAACACAGATGATGCAGCTGATCCAGGGAGTTGTATTCCTGATCTTCGTAGCAGTATTCGCAGACCGTGAATCACTTACGGTTATCAAATAATAAAATTATTTATTCATTACGGGCAAAGGCATTCTTTGATGTTTTTGCCCGTAATTGGTATATGGAGAGGTTATGAAGAACACGAATCAGGAAGGCTTAAAATATCAAAAATTATATAACTGGGCACATACCTTGATCACGAGTGGAGTGATCAAGAATATGGATAAGTTTCCTTCAGAGACGAGTCTGCAGAAGAAATTTGGCTATTCCAGACAGACCGTAAGGACAGCACTGCAGCAGCTGGAAGAAGAAGGTCTGATCACCCGTGTGAGGGGAAGTGGAACGTATGTGTCTTATGAGGGACAGTTGATTGATGACAACCGTCCGCAGGTAGGGTTACTTTTGAGCTATTATTCCGAATATCTCTTTCCAGAGGTATATGACGGAATAGAATCATCCCTGAGCGAAAAAGGATATCGGATTGGTGTAGCGATTACAAAGAATCGTCTGAATGATGAGGCAGCGTATCTGGAAGGAATGCTTAAGAACAATGTATCAGGACTGATCATAGAAGGGTCACGCTCTGCATTTCCGAACCCGAATATCCGTCTGTATGAAGAGATTAAGAAAAGAAATATCCCTACAATTTTTATTCATAACCATTATGAAAATATGGCATTTGACAGTGTGGAAATGTCCGATACACGGGCA
Source organism: Dorea sp. MB18-49 (assembly GCF_023669465.1). Classification (NCBI taxonomy): domain Bacteria; kingdom Bacillati; phylum Bacillota; class Clostridia; order Lachnospirales; family Lachnospiraceae; genus Dorea; species Dorea sp. MB18-49. Next base: position 49,791 of record NZ_JAMOYX010000005.1, on the reverse strand, counting down.
GCGTATGAACTTACCAGGATATTGATCGAACATGGACACCGGAAAATTGGAGGAATCCTGAAATATGATGACATGCAGGGGATTGCACGTTATAAGGGATTTATACAGTGTATGTCCGATTATGGCATCAAATACGATGACGACTGTATCCGCTGGTATTCCACAAGAGAAATGGAAGATAAGTTCAGTAAAAAAGGACTTGCACATATTTACCGTCATACCAGGGAGTGTACAGCACTTCTGATCTACAATGACGAAGTCGCATGGGTGTATCTGGAGTTCCTGGAAGAAAGGGGAATACATGTTCCGGAAGATCTGTCTGTTGTATCCTTTGATGATGCGGAATTACAGGATACGACAGATATAAAATTGCTCTCTGCCATACATCCGAAAAATAAGCTGGGGCGGATTACGGGAAATCATCTGCTGCGTATGATGGATGATGAGAACTGGCAGACAAAGAATTATGCATATCGCTTTCCAGCAAAATTAAATGACGGAAATTCGGTGAGAAAGTTATAAAAAAATAAATGAGTGGATTGACAGAATATGTGAATGGTGATATTATATTAATATAGTATGTTACTTGTTAGTGAACGAGGCATTAACTATGTATAAATTAGTAGTATTTATGCAGAGTTAGTGCCTCTTTTTTGTATTTATAATGATGTGAAAATCATCATCACGTATAGCATCTTCAAAAGAGCCTACACTATGCATAGATACCTGTACAAAGAAAAGGAGAAAAACTATGAAAGACAAAATCTTTGGCGTATTGCAAAGAGTAGGGCGAAGCTTCATGCTCCCGATCGCAATCCTTCCGGTAGCAGGATTGCTCCTTGGCCTTGGTAGTTCTTTTACCAATGCCACAACGATCGCAACTTATGGACTGCAGGGAATCTTAGGAGAAGGAACACTTCTTCATTCGCTGCTGATCATCATGAACAAAGTCGGAAGTGCAATTTTCGACAACCTTCCGCTTATCTTTGCCGTTGGCGTAGCCATCGGTATGGCAAAGAAGGAGAAAGAAGTTGCAGCGTTATCTGCACTGATCGCATACTTTGTTATGCACATTTCTATTAACAGTATGCTTGAAATCAGTGGTAAGATCGCGGCAGACGGAACCATTTCCAAGAATGTGCTTGAAGGAACGATTGCTTCGGTATGTGGAATTAATACACTGCAGATGGGTGTGTTTGGCGGTATCATTGTAGGTCTTGGTGTTGCGGCACTTCACAACCGTTTCCACAAGATCGTACTGCCGAATGCGTTATCATTCTTCGGCGGTTCCAGATTCGTACCGATCATTTCAACGATTACTTATATGTTCGTCGGAATCGCAATGTATTTCGTATGGCCAATCGTGCAGAACGGTATCTATGCACTGGGTGGTCTGGTAACAGGAACGGGTTACTTTGGAACACTGATCTTCGGTATTGTAAAACGTGCACTGATCCCATTCGGTCTGCACCATGTATTCTATCTTCCATTCTGGCAGACAGCTGTCGGCGGAACGATGGAAGTCGGCGGAAAGCTGATCCAGGGAGGTCAGAATATCTTCTTCGCACAGCTTGCTGATTCTGCACATATTACGCATTTCAGCGCAGATGCAACGAGATATTTCTCAGGTGAGTTCATCTTCATGATCTTCGGACTTCCGGGAGCGGCACTTGCAATGTACCGTACAGCAAAACCAGAGAAGAAAAAAGCAGCAGGCGGACTTCTTCTTTCCGCAGCACTGACATGTATGTTAACAGGTATCACAGAGCCTCTGGAGTTCTCTTTCCTGTTCGTAGCACCGGTTCTTTTTGCAGTGCAGGTGGTACTGGCAGGTAGTGCATACATGATCGCACATATCCTGAATATTGCGGTAGGACTTACATTCTCCGGTGGATTCTTAGATTTTCTGTTATTCGGTATCCTTCAGGGAAATGCGAAGACAAGCTGGATCAGAATCATTCCGGTAGGAATTATCTATTTCTTCCTGTATTACTTTATCTTCTCATTCCTGATCAAGAAGTTAGATCTCAAGACACCGGGACGTGAAGATAATGACGAAGAGACAAAGCTTTATACAAAAGCAGATGTAAATGCGAGAAAAGCAGGAAATACGGAAGCTGGTGCAACAGCTGGTTCGGAAGATTCACTGAGTGCGGAGATCACAAGAGGACTTGGAGGATCTGCGAACATTGAAGATGTAGACTGCTGTGCGACAAGACTTCGTTGTACGGTAAGCAATCCGGATCTGGTAAATGATGGAATCTTAAAGGCAACCGGAGCATCGGGCGTGGTACACCGTGGACAGGGCGTACAGGTCATTTACGGGCCGAGTGTGACAGTTATTAAGGCGAACCTGGAAGATTATCTGGAACATGCGCCAAAAGAGCTGTATGAGCCACAGAAGGATACAGAAAGTACTGGTCAGAATGCATCAGAAGATGCTACAATAGAAGACAAGGCAGGAGAAAAGAAAGTAGTAGATACAATCGTGATCTCAAGTCCAATCACAGGACTTGCGGCAGATCTTTCCACAACGCCGGATGAAGCATTTGCCGGACGTATGATGGGAGACGGTGCTGTTGTGACACCGGAAGATGCGATCGTAAGAGCACCGGAAGACGGAGAAGTATGCTTCGTATTCGATACCAAGCATGCAATCGGATTCATGACAGAATCCGGAGTAAGCCTTCTGATCCATGTTGGCATTGATACGGTAAAACTGGACGGAAAAGGATTCGAGTGCTTCGTTGAGAACGGACAGGCAGTGAAGAAGGGTGATCCGATGCTGAAGTTGGATCTGGATTATCTGAGAGAGAATGCACCGTCTGTAGCATCACCGGTTCTCTGCACAGAGCTGGAAGACAACCAGAAGATCCGTCTTCTGAATGAAGGTGAGATCAAGGCAGGAGATGAGCTTTTCGCGATTGATATCTATGAAGCGTAAAAGAATCTAATGTGGAAATGCGAGTGGGGATATGATGTACAGGATAGAAAAAGTTTTAAATCATAATACTGTAATGGCCATCCATCAGGATGATCACAAAGAAGTCCTGATCATGGGAAAGGGAGTCGGATTCGGCAGGAAAGTTGCAGAAAGAATCGAAGTAAGACTAGAAGACCGTTTATATTCTCTCCAAAAATATAAAGAACGGGGCGGGGCAAAAGAAATCGTAAAGTCCATCGCACCGGAATTCTTAGAAGTAACGAATGCCGTGCTCGACGAGGCGGAAAAGATATTCGGGAAGATTGACCGTATGGTATTGTTCCCGCTTGCAGACCATATTGCATTTGCAGTAAAACGTATTCAGAATCATGAGCAGATCAGTAATCCGCTCACAGAGGATATCCGTGTATTATTTCACATGGAATTCAAAGCGGCAGAAAGTATCCGCCCGCTTCTTCAAAAGCAGTTTGACATTGATATAGAAGATGATGAGGTTGGATATGTGGCTCTTCACATTCATTCGGCGATAGAGGATGAGAAAGTATCGCAGGCGATGCAGATGGCAAGATCTGTCAGAGAGTGTATCAGCATGGTAGAAGAAGCAATCGGAAAGCCGATCGATATCGCATCGTTATCCTATAACCGTCTGATGAACCATATCCGTTATATGGTAGCAAGAGCCTTAAGCGGTGAGAAGCTGAAGGTGAATATGAATGATTACATGGAAGTGAAATTTCCAGAATCGTTTGGAATGGCACAGGCAGTCTGTGATCAGGTAGGTGAGAGCCTTGGTGTGAAATTAGAAGAAGTCGAGACAGGATATTTGGCGATGCATATTGAAAGAGTCGCTAATGACGAGCGCGAAATAGAAGAATAGAGCACTTCTGAAAATGGCAGAAAATACGCAAAAATAAGTTTTTTTGAAAAAAATAAAAAAAATTCAAAAAAACACTTGCAAAAGGTATTGTGTTATGATAATATAAATCTCGGTCACGCAAGAGAAATAAAAAACACAAAACAGTGACTGAGATATGGCTCCATGGTCAAGCGGTTAAGACATCGCCCTTTCACGGCGGTAACACGGGTTCGATTCCCGTTGGAGTCACTGCCTAAGCAATTAGGTAAATGCCGATGTGGCTCAATTGGCAGAGCAGCTGATTTGTAATCAGCAGGTTATCGGTTCGAGTCCGATCATCGGCTTAGTCCTTACGGGACTTAAAGATTTTGGACCTTTAGCTCAGTTGGTTAGAGCAATCGGCTCATAACCGATCGGTCCTGGGTTCGAGTCCCCGAAGGTCCATGAATGGCCCAGTGGCTCAGTTGGTTAGAGCGCCGCCCTGTCACGGCGGAGGTCGAGAGTTCGAGTCTCTTCTGGGTCGCTTGCTTGTCACTTTTAGTGAGCAGGCGATAAACAATTACATATGGGATCATAGCTCAGCTGGGAGAGCATCTGCCTTACAAGCAGAGGGTCATAGGTTCGAGCCCTATTGGTCCCATTTCGTGATAGTAAGTTATCACGATTCATCTTGTATGCCGCAGTGGCGGAACTGGCAGACGCACAGGACTTAAAATCCTGCGGGACTAACCTCTCGTACCGGTTCGATTCCGGTCTGCGGCATTAGTTAAAAATGGGAGAAACGTTGAATTTACAGCGTTTCTCTTATTTTTTTGTTTTAAAATGTTTGAACACCTTTGAACACTTTATGATGAAATACCAAGATTCTGAAAAGCAAGCCTGTCATTCTTCCTCTTATTGACATTCCGCAAGTAATGCAATGTTGTAGCTGTCTCACTATGTCCCATTAAATAACTAAGGGTTGTAAGATTATTTCCGTCAAAAGCTGTTGAAGCATTGTAAAAGCGGATTTTATGACTGGAATGATAAGGAACACCGGCTTCTTTGCAATATTTCTTCAAACGGCGATTAAAGCTGTCTGTTGTCATAATCTCGCCGTTGGGTTCAAAGACATATATTCCATTTGGATTTAATTCCTTTGCTTTGTGAAGAATTTTAAGTGCTTCGTCTGTAAGGAACTGTTTACGGAATCCATGAGAAGTATTTCCTTTCATTTGATTTACTACTTTTACTTTTCGGCTTGAGAATGTTAAATCATCATTCAATGTACGTTCACAGGTCGCCTGTCTGTGAAGATATACAAGCCTGTTATTGTAGTCAATATCTTCCCAACGGATAGCTTTTGTTTCTCCAACACGGATAAACAGATAGAAAGATAACTGTATTGCAAGAGAATATGGCTCTATGATACACCGAAGATAATTTAATAACTTATGCGTATCATCACGGGAAAATACATTGTCACTTTGTACTTCTACTGGCTTATAGGTAAACTGTTTGAAATTCACATCAGAGACAGGATTATGTGATATAATTTCTTCTTCGATCGCATAACTCATGATTCCATTCAAAACAGAACGGGCATTACTGACTCGCTTGTGCGTGAACTGTCGGTCTTTTGTAGCTTCTCTGAAAAAGCGGATAAGCGTGATTGGTTTGATTTCGCCTATCTTCATTTTAACAAGTTCTGTATCTTTGAAAAATCTATTCCATTCAGATACATATTCTTGAATTGTTTTTGCTTTTACGGAAGTATAATCTCTTTTATACAAAAGCCATTCAGCATATAATTCTTCTAGTGTGACATTCTGACGGTTTTCAGCTTTCTGCTTTTCGATATAAAATCTGATGATTTCTTTTTCAAGGTTCTCTTTACTCTTCCTCTTAACAGGACGGCGTTTGTTAGGTTTGGTTTCATCGGGTAAATAAGTACGCCAGCTTTTTTCTGATTCCGAGTAATAAATTTCATATTTGTGATTCTTCAAGATTTTTTTATTTGCCATAATTTTAAAATCTTTGAAGACTTCATCTGTGGTCATGTTAGCACAGGTGGCTAACGTATTCAATAATGTTATATCTGAAAACGTAACGGGATTATCCATAAGATTCCCCCTTTACGCAAGGATTTTCTTTTTTAATTTTGATGTAGATAACACTGCTGTCCTTTAAGCATGAACCAGTAGATAAGAAAGCGTTGGTATCGTAAATTTGCCTTGTGTATTCTTTCTGAAAGACGATATTTTCTTTTTGTAAGTCATGTAAAATGTCTTCGGTCAGCATGACTTTTGTTTCGTGTGGAACTTTCAGATTTTGAGATTTAAAAAAGGCTTTTTTCTTATGTTCTTTCAAATCAAGGTCTTTTCCAAAATACTTGCTAAGATAACGACCTCTGTTTTCTTTGCTGTCTACATCAATGCGATTGATTTTAATAAATCCATGTGACCATAAATTCTGTAATTTTTCTTTTGCTATATACGGAAAATCAAAGAAAATAACATGATAATGGATTGCTCCACGCTTCTGTTTCTCCCACGTTGCAAGGTATTTTAATAACTGGGTTTTGGTATGGTACAAATAATAATTTAATCGCTGGATAAAATACTTAAATTCTCGGTTAGTTATCAGGATTTCCTGAATGTTTTCTTTAAATGTCAGCGTTACAAATTTTGTTTTGTTATCAAAGTTGCAGTCAACAATACGGGCAATATCCCAACGAGCCTGTTCGTAATGCTTCTGCTTGCGTTTTAAACTGTCATATTGCTTATGAGCTGACATTTCATCAAATTTTTTTCGGTTACTTGTGTCTGTTAAATCTGCCTTTTCTTTCGAGTGAATAAAAATAGGGTTTTCGTAAATATATACTTCTTTTGTAGTAGGAGTTTCAATGATTTTCGTATTGTATGCAAAACACTCTTTTGTTTTGCTCACGAATCTCACCTCATATCCCAATTTTTGTAATGAATGTTCCGATTGTTTTCGGAAGATGTTGTTTTATATATCAAGTATAGAGGTCAGCCAGTTCAGCACCTATGACGTTGTCCGGCACTGACTGGCTGACATAGTAGGGAAATTATTTCATTCCCACTTTTCTGATATTAGAAGCTTCTGCTTTGACAGAAAGACGTCCATTATAGAGACTAGCCCAAGTATGTAATCCATCAAATGAGACTGGAATCTGCCCTTTTTGTTCAAGTTCTTCGTTGGTAACAATCGCTGTGTTAGCTTTAATGCCTACTTTGACTTTTTCAAACTTTAATTTTGGGAGAAGAACTGTATAGTAGAATCCTAATTTTTCTTTTGTAGAAAAGTCTACCCAGTCAGAAACTTCTACTAACTGAAAGTCCTCTTGCAGTTTGTCTGGATTTAAAATAAAGTCATTTCCTCTAATCATCGTTTCACCTCCTTATATATATCTGATTATCAGATATTAAGATAACCTTATGATAAAACAAGCGTAGCAGAATGTCAATAGAAAATATCTGAATATCCGATAAAAAGATTGACAGAGAAAATTTGATGAAATATAATGTGCTTATAAAGGAGGTTCGCTATGAATAAAATAAAAGAATTGCGGAAAGAAAAGAATATAACCGTTGCGGAACTTGCAAAAGAATTAGGCATTTCACAAAGTATGCTTACGAACTATGAAAATGGAAACGGAACGCCGAGAGATGAATCTATATGGGAAAAATTATCACAGATATTCGGCGTGAGTAAAAGCCACGTTATGGGATTAACTACGGACATTGAAACAGCAAATAAGACAAAAAAGTTGAAAGTGGTTGTGGATACATCTCAGCCGATCTCAATACAACCGAAGAATCAGACAGACCTTGATGTATTGATAAAACTGGATTTGATAGACAGTGAAGACATGGAAGAAGTGTCAGCATTTCTTGATAAACTGTTAGCACAGGAGAAATATGAGGGACGGAGAGAATCAAACGTTAAATATGTTGTTGAGTAGAAAATGCTTCCCAGCCGTCCACTTGCCCAGTCGACCCGCCGCCCTGTTAGGAACCGTCGCACTGGGCATCCTTGCGGAACGTTAGTTTGCGAAAATACGAACAAAAGAATATAAGGAGAGGGAATAGCCGATACTACTTCAAAAGCAGTAATAGAGTGCTATTCTTTTTTATTATATTCAATGGTTGTAGTTCGGAATGGCTTGCTATTATTGTGCAAGTAATAAGTTGGATAATAGAGCTTGATTTCCAAGGTGGTAGGTGTACCGTTAATTTTGTTATGTTCGTTTTCAATGTCTTTGATTACTCCATCAATTCCCCAACATTTGTAAACAATTACAGTCAATTCAGTATCTCTGGTATCTGCACTGCTAAGGGACATGCTGTTAGTAATATGATAGTCCGGCAGTCTGAGATAATTATAGAGAACGGTCAGTAAACAGAGCATTGTGATTGTTGCTATGATTTTCTTTTTCATGTACATACCTCTTTTGTGTTATTAACAAAGGACTGACTATATAGTACCTCACTATATAGTGAATTACTACATAAAGATTTAATAAATATACTTTATGTAGAGGTGCGGAACATGAATTATGGACATTTAGAATTAAGAATAGAAGAACTGTTACAAGAAAAAGGTATCAGTAAGAATACGATTTGTAAGGAACTTGACATACCGAGGTCAAATTTCAATAGATATTGCAGAAATGAATTTCAAAGACTGGACGCAAATTTAATCTGTAAACTATGCAACTATTTTGAATGTGAAATTGGTGAGTTAATTCGATATGTAAAAGAATAAAGTGATAAATGGGTATGCGGAAATAAAAAATATTCGCATACCTTTTTAATTGAATATTTTATAAAATGGAATTATACTGTGTATAACATGAAACAGACAAATCGGAATTTGAAAGGATGATGATATGATGGATAAATTAAAAAAGAACATGGTTTTCTACCTACTGTTGCTGATAGATTTTTATATCGTTCCTTGGTTTATAAAAAACACAGGAAGTGCAATGATTGTTATGTTAGTAATTATTCCTCTAATATGTTTAATAACCTCTGTTTTTTATGGGATTAGGAATGGTTTTAACTTCTGGTATATTTTGATTGTAGCAATAATGTTTGCGCCATCTATATTTATATTTTATAACTCAAGTGCATGGGTTTATGTAGTTGGATATGCTGTTATTGCATTATTGGGAAATTTAATAGCATTGCCATTAGGAAAAAGATAACTTCAAGTTTGTATGCGACAAACGTTTGAACACTTTTTGAACACCGCAACCGTGATGAAGTCTTCAAAGCCCCTTTCTATCAGTATTTGAGATTAAGTAAAACGGTTCGATTCCGGTCTGCGGCATTAAGTAAAAATGGGAGAAACGTTGAAATTACAGCGTTTCTCTTATTTTTGTTTCAAAAAGCTTGAACACATTTGATCACTTTATGATAAAATACCAAGATTCCGATTTTCTATTAAATTTTCTTGAAAAATATTGACCTTCAAGTTACTTGATCGTTTACATTATAAGCAAGAAAAAGAAGTTTCTCGCAATGAAAGCGAGGCAAGTGTAAAGATTAAGTAGAAGAAAGGCGGGCGTAAGAGTATGAAAGAGAAAATGAGAAAAGTAAGATATCCAATGTTGATTGTGTGGGGAATATTTATGGGAGCTGCAGGAACAGCAGGAGTAAAATCATCGTGGCATGTAATACCTGGCTGGTTGATAGGTGTTATTGTCATATTGGGAATCATGGTGATGTTAACCTGGATGATTTCAGGGAAAAATGATAAGTCAATAAAAACACCTGAGAAGGAAACGGAAAAATTAACATCAAAGTACAATTCAGAAATTTCCGTTATTTCAAAAGCAGTAGAAGAGCCTGTGGAGTTGGAATTTTGGGGAAAACGAAATGGTATTGATCAATTTAGAGTAAAAAGTATCGCTGGACGGAATATTGTGAGTGATCATGTTCTGTTGATTAGTTTTGATGGTTCAGAAGTCAGGGATGTGGCATTAGATGCAGTTGTAACAGGGAAAGAACATTCGGAGTATTTTGGAAAGATTGAAATGCTTTATTGTAAGAGACAGCAGGAACATTGTGGGACGGAGAAACTTAAAACGGAAAAAATTGATAAAGTGATACTGAGTAAGGAACAATGGGAAAAAGAAACAGGAAAAATAAAATTATTGGAATTATGGAATTGTATTCCATTTGAAAAATAGTATGAAATACGGGAATATAGAAGGCAGTTATGAATAGCTGCCTTCTTACTATGTAAAGAAGCACTGATTTTGATTGCCATGCATTTGAAAGAAGCTGCCACTGGCAGCTTCTCTTGCGTTTTTACAGAAAATCCTGACAAGATACCAGAAGATCAATCTTCTTCCACTGTGTCTCTTCATCAATACAGTTGCCCTCTTCAACGGAAGCAAAGCCACATTGCGGAGAAAGTGCGATCTTCTCTCCGACTACGGAGCGGGCTTCGGCATAACGTTTTTTAAGAAAATCATGATCTTCCAGAATCGGGTTCTTGGTAGAGATTAATCCTGCGACAAAGATAGCATCCTTATCTTTCAGGACAGACCATGGAGCAAAGGAACCGGAACGGGCATCGTCGTATTCCACGAAGAATGCGTCATACGGAATTTCAGCGATTACCGGGGCAACGGAATCGTAAAATCCATGGAACAGAGGATTTCCCTTGAAGTTTCCTTTACAGAAATGTGTTGCAATAAAGAAATCTTCCGGTTTGTGTTCCAGAGCTTTTGTTGATACAAGCTGGAACCAGTTCAGAATCTGTCCTTTTGTATATCCAAGAGCAGTTATCTTTTTCTGGAAGTTCTCATCGATGAGATAAGTCCATGATGTATCATCAATCTGAAGATAACGGCAGCCATGGTCGTAGAAATCTAAAATTGCATCCTGATAGGCTTTTGCAATATCATCGATCAGTGCATGGATGTCTGTCCCGTAATAAGGTGTCTCTTTATTACCAAGCTGAAGGAAGTGATCAATCAGGATCATATTCGGGCCGGAAATACATTTTTTAGCCGTAATACCGTCATATTTTTGTGTCAGAGAATGAAGATAGTCCCACGCACAAAGCTCCGGATGTGCCTTGTTCTTATCATAGAAGAATTTACCGGTAACGGTTCCAAGCTCAATTTCATTACTGGTTCCATTGATTTCTTTTGTGAAATGAATGGTATCGAATCCATCAAATTCTTTGAGCCAGTCCAAATGCCACCACCTGCGGCGGAATTCTCCGTCTGTTACATATTTCAAACCGTGTGCTACTTCCTTTTCTACCAGTGATGCGATTGCAAGATCTTCGGCTTGTGTTAATTCTTCTTTTGTAATCTTACCGTCTTTATAAGCTTTACGTGCTTCTTTAATTTCTGCAGGTCGTAAAAAAGAACCTACAATGTCATAAGTTAATGTGTCTTTTATCATATGAAAACCTCCGATTTTTTGATTATTTGTCTTTGCTTAGTTGATGATTTTATTATGCCAGATGTAATAGTTTTTTGCATAATACTTAAAATTGTGGGTTTGATATAGTTTTAAACTATAACATATGAAAAAGAAGATCAAAATTGCTGTTTGTGGATATTTAAAAATTTTTTATTATCTTAAAAAGTGTATAATATAAATATGACATGTGTTACATTAGAGTTGAAATCACAGGAGAAAAAGGAAATCGAATATGAACAGCAGAAAAAAAGTCTTATGGAAGATATTCATTTCAACATTATATTTAAGTGCATTTACATTCGGCGGTGGCTACGTGATCGTGAGTTTGATGAAGAAGAAATTCGTAGATGAACTTCACTGGATCGAAGAGAAAGAAATGCTGGATCTGGTTGCAATCGCACAGTCTTCACCCGGGGCGATTGCGATAAATGGAGCGATTGTCGTAGGATATAAGCTTGCGGGGATTACCGGTGTACTGGTATCGATCATTGGAACAATTATTCCGCCATTTGTTATTATATCGTTGCTTTCTGTCTGCTATAATACATTTCGCAGTAATGAGCTGGTAAGTCAGATGCTGGAAGGCATGCAGGCGGGAGTCGGAGCGGTGATTGCATCGGTGACGTATGAGATGGGAACAGGTGTAGTGAAGGAAAAAGACGGAATCTCGCTGCTGATCATGGCAGGTGCATTTGTGGCATCCTGTGTATTTGAGGTAAATGTTGTGTATATTGTGATCATATGTGGATTGTTGGGTGTCTTACGCACATGTATGAGCAGGAAAGGAGCAGGCAAATGATATATCTGCAGCTTTTCTTAAGTTTTTTACAGGTTGGGATGTTCAGCTTTGGTGGTGGCTATGCGGCGATGCCCCTGATACAGGGACAGGTTGTGACGGGACATCATTGGCTTAGTATGTCAGAATTTACGGATCTTATTACAATCTCTCAGATGACACCGGGACCGATCGCAGTGAATTCAGCAACCTTTGTCGGAATCAAGATTGCAGGGATACCGGGTGCTCTGGCGGCAACATTTGGATGCATTCTGCCCTCGTGTATTATCGTAACTGTCATTGCAAAACTCTATTTAAAATATCGCAGCATGGAGGTACTGCAAGGTGTGCTGGGGTCTTTAAGACCTGCAGTTGTGGCGATGATCGCGGCGGCAGGAATCTCAATCCTGATCACGGCATTCTGGGGAAGCAGGGATCTGATCATAGTTACAGGGACGAAGTGGAGTCTGGTACTGATTTTTGCAGTCTGCATGATATTACTTCGAAAAGTGAAAATGAATCCAATATGGGTGATGATACTGGCCGGAGTGATGAAAGTGGGAATATCACTCATTTAAAGGTGGATGAAAGGGAAAAATACGCCGGAAAAAACAAAAAATGTGGAAAAAGCAAGAGAGGAACAAAAAATGGGGGAAAAAACGATTGAAAAAAATGCGATCACGGAAGGTGTTATCTGGAAACAGTTGTTGATATTCTTTTTTCCAATCATGCTGGGAACATTGATCCAGCAATTATATACAACGGTAGATACGATCATAGTGGGACGTTTTGTGGGAAAAGCGGCACTTGCCAGTGTCGGCGGACCGGCAGCAGTATTATCAACGATCGTGGTTACATTCTTTAATGGTCTGGCGAATGGAGCCGCGGTTATCATCGCACAATATTATGGTGCAAAGGACAGAAAGAGTCTGCATGTGGGACTACATACGGCATATTTGTTCTCTATTGTGATCAGTCTGATCGTATCGCTGGTTGGTACAGTGTTGACACCGTGGCTGCTTACAATTATGAATACACCGCAGGATATGATGGCAGATTCCACAATCTATCTCAGAATTTATTTTATGGGAATTCTGTTCACACTGGTCTACAATATGGGAGCAGCAATCATGAGAGCGGTCGGTGATTCCAGAAGACCACTTTTGTATCTGCTGGTCTGTTGTGTGATGAACATCATCCTGGATATCGTTATGGTGGTAGGAATGAAGATGGGAATTGCCGGAGCTGCACTTGCAACTGTGATTTCGCAGTGTGTCAGTGCAATTCTGGTTACATGGTCGCTGACCAGGGCATATGATGCTATGAAATTAAAGTTCCGAGAGCTTCGGATGGATGCCAGAGTATTGAAAAAAGAATTGAAGATCGGTGTTCCGGGAGCGCTTCAGGCATGTGCATACGGTGTGACGAATGTGGTGATCCAGGCATCGGTCAACAGCTTTGGTACGGATACCGCTGCTGGATGGGCAGCTTATGGAAAGCTTGACTTGATCTTCTGGACGGTATCGAGTGCGCTTGGAGCAGCAGTGACGACATTTGCCGGACAGAATTACGGAGCAGGAAAGATGGACAGGGTATATAAGAGCATCCGGGTGAATGTGGTGATCTCTTATATATTTACGGGAGCGATTATTGTAATACTTTTTGTATTCTGCGAGCCATTATATCATATGTTCACGGCAGATCCGAAAGTTATTGAGATCGGAGTATATATGTTGCGTTTCCTGATACCGAGTTATCTGTTAAGTGTACTACTTGAAAATCTGTCGGGAGGCCTGCGCGGGCTGGGAGATGTATTCTGGCCGACGATATTTACGTTTGGAGGATTGTTCTTTGTAAGACTTCCGTGGATCATGATTCTTACGAAGATCCATCATGAGGTGGAAGTTCTGCTGATCAGCTATCCGCTTGCATGGGGAGGGACACTGTTGTGTCTGATCCCGTATTATTTCTGGCGAAAGAAAAAGAGAATGAAACTGGCAGGAAGATAGAGACAAAAAAGAGCTTGTGAAAAAACAGATAAATGTTTTATCACAGGCTCTTTTTATCGCCATGCGTTCGTAAGGAGCTGCCAGTGGAAGGTCCTGTAGATTGCCATATGTCCGGAAAAAGCTGCCGGTATATTAGTAATTTCCAAGTTTATTCAGATATTTATCAATGATATTCAGCCTTTTTTCAATCCCTTTTGCTCTGTGGCTGATGATTTCAAGCAGAGCCTCTGTTACAAACTGTGGTCCGATCATAGAATTGAAAAATGTATTACTGTCTACAGGTACTGTAAGAAGTATGTCGGCATATTTCGCAAGAAGAGAACTTGGTTTGTCCGTAATGACTATAATAGAGGCACCGGCGTCATGTGCCATCTCTGCAGTTACTTCATCCTGCGAAGAATAACGAGGAAAACTGAACAGTACCAGACAATCTGTATGTGAGATGTTACACATATGGTCGATCGGACTCATAGAAGTGGTGGTTGTCATAGTCACATGCGGAACCATCTGCTTCAGATACAGGAGAAAGAAATCCGCAAGACAGATATTGCCTCTTGTTGCTGCAATATATTTGTGCTTGCTGGAGACAATGAGATCAGCAGCCTGCTCAAATGTCTCGATAGAATTCTGAATAAAGATTTCTTCCAGGTTATGTGCGGCATTCTTAAAATGCCGGTTGATATAATCAGAAGAGGTGTCTAATTTGGCCTGCTTTGCGATACGCTGGGATGGGACCGTAATACTGCTGGAAATGCTGAGTACCTTATCCTGATAATCTTTACGCAATGCTTTCTGAAAATCCATAAAGCCGTCAAATCCGATCGTACGGCTGAAACGGATCACGGAAGATTCACTTACCCCAAGTTTTAATGCGATCTCCGTTGATGTCATAAAACAGGCTTCCGAAGCATTATCCAGAACATATTCTGCAATGATCTTTTGTGTCTTGGTAAGATGTGCAGAATGAAGCAATTCCTTCATATCTTTCATAATATAGTTCCTCCGAAAGTAATATTGATAATTAGATTTAAACATGAATCTGCAAAAGTTGCAAGACAGAGAACGTGGAAAAGGGAAAAATCACTCGGAAATGCGAAAAAAAGAGGCAAAAACTTATAGATAATGATAATTTTTTGTCGTTATTTATATATCATGTAAATGAAGCATGCTCCAATCTTTTTGAGTCTAAATCGTCAAAAACATAAAAAATATTGTGCATAATGCATAAAAAGATATGTGAAAATAATAACATATATGTAAAATGTGCAAAAATAATTATATACAAAAAAACAAAGGTATGCTATTATCAAGGCATCGAACGACGAAAGAGAGGAAAAGAAATGTTACAAACAATTGAAAACGTGAATGCGGCCGTTAACAATTTCGTCTGGGGGGTTCCGGCAATGGTCTGTATCATCGGTGTAGGGCTTGTACTTTCAGCTCGTACAGGATTTATACAGTTCCGAAAATTTGGGTATGCCATTAAGAATTCTATCGGACGTATCTTCACAAAGTCAGAAGCGAAAGAAGGTAGTATCACTCCATTCCAGGCAGTGTGTACGGCGCTTGCGGCAACGGTAGGAACGGGAAATATTGCCGGAGTTGCCGGTGCGATTGCAATCGGAGGAGCAGGAGCAGTGTTCTGGATGTGGGTGTCCGCATTGCTTGGAATGTGTACGAAGTTCTCAGAAGTTACACTTGCGGTTCATTACAGAGAGAAGAATGCAGAGGGAGATTATGTTGGGGGCCCGATGTATTATATCAAGAACGGTCTTGGCAAGAAATGGTACTGGATGGCTTCGGTCTATGCGATCCTTGGAAGTTTGACAGTACTCGGAACAGGAAATGCAACACAGGTAAATACCATTACGACATCCATCGATTCAGCACTTATAAGCTACAATGTGATTGATGACGCACAGATAAGTATGGTGAATCTGGTGATCGGAATTGTGATTGCAGCACTGGTAGCGGTTGTTTTACTTGGTGGAGTAAAACGTATCGGTACCGTAACAGAGAAGCTGGTTCCATTCATGGCAGTATTCTATATCATCCTTGCAATCGGAGTAGTTGTACTGAATGCAGACAAAGTTCCACATGTATTTGAGATGATCTTTGTAGGAGCATTTAACCCGTCCGCATTTACCGGCGGTGTGGTTGGAAGCATGTTTATGACTATGAGACGTGGTGTTTCCAGAGGTATCTTCTCGAATGAGGCCGGAATTGGTACCGGATCGATCGCACATGCATGTGCAGATACAGATGAACCTGTAAAACAGGGAATGTTCGGAATCTTTGAAGTATTTGCTGACACGATCGTGATCTGTACACTGACAGCACTGGTTATCCTTTGTGGAGGCGAAGGAATCCAGTACGGCGTGGCAGCAGGTGCGGAGCTTACCATCTCAGGATTCGTAACAACGTATGGAAGCTGGGTGACGATCTTTACTGCAATTGCAATGTGCTGTTTCGCATTCTCAACGATTCTTGGATGGGGACTTTACGGAGCAAGATGTGTCGAGTTTGTATTTACAACAAAGGTTGTGAAACCATTTATGATCGTGTATGCGTTGGTCGCAATCCTTGGTGCAACAGTGGATCTTGGTATCATCTGGGGAATTGCAGATACCTGTAATGGTCTGATGTCTATCCCTAACTTGATCGCATTATTCCTGTTGTCAGGAACAGTGGCAAAACTGGTAAAAGATTACTTTGCAAAACAAGAGAAAAAGAATTAGAAAGACAAAAAAATAACTTACTAGTGAAAAAAATAACTTTTATTGCATTGATAATTGTGTTGTGTTAGTATGAGTTCAGGAAGAGATGAAGAATATTCTTCAACAAAATGGAATTAAGAAAAATAATCTTCATTCAGAAAAGTAAACGGATTAAAATTTTAGGAGGTTTTTCAAAATGAAAGTAGGATGTGTAAAAGAGATTAAAAACAACGAGTTCCGTGTAGGTATGACACCTGATAACGTTAAGAGTTATGTAAATGCAGGACACGATGTTTATATCGAAAAAGGTGCTGGCGAAGGTTCAGGATTCTTAGATGCCGAATATGAGGCAGCTGGGGCTAAGATGATTGATACAGCAAAAGAAGTGTGGGATACAGTTGAGATGATGATCAAAGTAAAAGAGCCGCTTCCGGAAGAATATCCATTATTCCACGAAGGATTGATCCTTTATACATATCTCCACCTTGCAGCTGATAAGCCGCAGACAGACGCGCTCCTTGGAGCAAAGGTAAAAGGTGTTGCTTATGAGACTCTGATCGAAAGAAACGGAAGCATTCCTCTGCTTGCTCCAATGAGTCAGATCGCAGGACGTCTGAGTATTCAGGAAGGTGCAAAATACCTTGAAAAGAGATTCGGTGGAGAAGGCGTTCTCTTAGCAGGAGTTCCTGGAACACCAAAGGCTAACATCGTAATCCTCGGCGGCGGATCTGTAGGAACAAACGCTTGCAAGATCGCAGTTGGAATGGGAGCTAACGTAACAATCATGGATATCAACCTTCAGAGACTTGCTTATCTGGATGATATCTTCGGAGCACGTATTCAGACACTTGTTTCTAACGATGCAAATATTGAAAAAGCTGTAAAAGAAGCAGACCTCGTAATCGGATGCGTTCTGATTCCAGGAAAATCAGCTCCTAAGATCTTCAAGAAAAAATATCTGAAAGAGATGAAACCAGGCGCTGTATTTGTAGACGTTGCCGTTGACCAGGGCGGATGTGGTGAGACAACAAAGGTTACATACCATGATGATCCAATCTTTATTGAAGACGGTGTTGTTCATTACTGTGTAGGCAATATGCCGGGAGCAGTTCCAAGAACATCTACAATCGCACTTACAAATGCAACATTATCCTATGGACTGCAGATTGCAGGAAAGGGACTGGAGCAGGCTTGCAAAGATAACGAAGTTATCTACTCTGCAATCAATACATATGATGGAAAATTAACATGTAAGAACGTAGCAGACAGCTTTGACTGTTATGAATACACAGATATCAAATCTGTTTGTTAATCAAATCGTTATTATACATTATAATAAGAAGAAACTAAAACTAAATCGTCATGCGTTCGAAAGAAGCTGATTAATTCCTATGAGTGGAAAAATGCCGGTATCTTGGGGGGTACCGGCATTCTGTGAATATATCTGTCCGGTCGGAACACTGGAGGGAGGAATCCCGCTCCTTTCCACACATCCGGAACTGCGCCGTGTGATCGGGACATTATTTTCCGTGAAAATGGTAATCCTGGTGATCACACTGGTGGGATGTTTGAGTATCTGCAGGTTTTTCTGCAAAGTGATGTGTCCGCTGGGAGCAATCTATGGACTTTTGAATAAAGTCAGCCTTTTTCATATGGATGTGAATATGGGAAAATGTATACATTGTGGTAAATGTACGCATGTCTGCCCGATGGATGTGGATCCGGTAAAGACACCGGATTCTGCGGAATGTATCCGTTGTGGAAAATGTGTGAGTGCGTGTCCGAAAAAGGCGTTGAAACTTGGAATGAGATAAAAACATTCGTCAAATTGTACAAAATAGATGAAAAAATCAAAAAATACTTGAAAAAAATACATAAAATCCTATAATGAAGGTAGGTTAAGGAAATGTTAAGAAATGAAAGACATTGGAGGTGTTGGTATGATTAGTTTTATCATTTGCTTGGCGCTACTTATAGGAGGGTATTTTGTCTATGGTAAAGTGGTTGAGAACACTTTTGCACCGGATGACAGAGAGACACCGGCGGTTCGGATCAATGACGGTGTCGATTATGTGGTAATGCCACAGTGGAAATTGTTCCTGGTACAGCTGCTGAATATTGCTGGTCTGGGACCAATCTTCGGAGCTATGCAGGGAGCATTGTGGGGACCGGTTGTATTCCTGTGGATTACATTCGGTACGATTTTTGCAGGTGGTGTACATGACTATTTTTCAGGTATGCTTTCTGAAAGAAATGACGGAGCATCTATTTCCGAAGTGTGCGGAATTTATCTTGGAAATGTAATGAAGAATGTGATGCGTGTATTCAGCGTTGTACTTCTGGTCATGGTTGGTACGGTATTTGCAGTAGGACCGGCGGGGCTGATCGTTACATTGCTTGGCAATAAAGGCGTGACGGGAGCCTTGGCTAACCCGGAAGTATGGCTTTGGATCATCCTTGCATATTACTTTGTTGCAACATTTATTTCAATCGATAAGATCATCGGACGTATCTATCCATTGTTCGGTATCTGTCTGATCGTTATGGCAGTCGGTGTTATCTTTGGTATCTTTATGAATCCGAATTATACGATTCCTGAGATCTGGACGCATTTTACCAATATGCATCCGGCGGGAAAGCCAATCTGGAGCTTCATGTTCATTACCGTAGCATGTGGAGCTATTTCTGGATTCCATTCTACACAGTCACCACTGATGGCACGTTGTATGAAGTCTGAGAAACAGGGACATTTCGTATTCTATGGTGCGATGGTTGCAGAAGGTGTGATCGCACTGATCTGGGCAGCAGCAGGATGTTCTATTTATAAAATCACAGGTGGTCTGAGTACAGGTCTGAATGATATTCTTGCAAATGGTCAGTCATCAGCAATCTATGATGTATGTATTAAGACTATGGGCGGTGTCGGGGTTGCACTTGCAATGATCGGAGTTATCGTATGCCCGATCACTTCCGGAGATACTGCATTCCGTAGTGCCCGTCTGGTACTGGCAGACTGGTTCAAAGTTGATCAGAATAAGATGCAGAAACGTCTGATGTTATGTGTTCCGCTTCTGGCAGTCGGAGCATTTGTCGGACATCTGGATTATGCAATCGTATGGAGATACTTCAGCTGGACAAACCAGACACTTGCTATGATCGTTCTGTGGACAGCAAGTATGTATCTGTTCCGCGAGAAGAAGAATTACTGGATCACAGCGGTACCGGCAACATTCATGAGTGCAGTTTCCATGACATATTTCTTCTGTGCAGAAGAGTGTCTGGGACTTTCTACGAAGGTTGCTTATCCGGTAGGAATTATTCTGGCAGCAGCATTCCTTGGAATCTTTATCCATGCTACAAAGAAACCAATGAAAGCATAGTTGTAAGACAGCGTAATTTGAATACATAAAAAGGCAGAATGAATTGACAGAAATGAGATGATGAAAAGATGAAACCACGAAGACTGGGTAATGTATCGATTCCGGATGAAGAATTGATAAAAGACAGAAAAGAATGTAAGAAGATCGGACCTTGTGGCATTGGAAAAAAGGCGGTGTATCTTAGCAGTTTCTATATTGACAGAAGGTATTACATACCGATCAGTTCTGTAAAAAGGATCTTCAAAAGAATCGCCATGAGTAAGGGTGGATTTACAGGAAAAGGAGTATTCGGTACATTATCCTATCTTGTGGTCGTATATGAGGACGGAAAAGAAAAGCAATGCAATTTCAAACATGAAGAAGATGTGGACAGATTTCTTGCGTACATAGAAGAAGAATATCCGGATATTCCGGTACACAGTCTTGAGGCTGAGAGAAAGCTGGCAGAGAAGGAAAGATGGCTGGCAGAAAAGCAAAGAGAAAGAAATGTATCGGAAGAAACAAAAAGATGTCTCGTGAAGCTGGAGCAGGCAGAACAGTATCTGAAAAAGCAATCGGATATCTATATGGACTTGAGTCAGTCGGCGAAGAAAAAGCGTACTTATGACAGAAGTAACCCGGCGTATAAATGGGTAGCTCTTGCAATCGTACTGATGGGCGGTGCGGCGTTCGTCTATGGTATCTATGCATTGACGACCCATGCAGGATTTGGAATGTATTTCCTTTTGTTTGGTCTGGCTGCAATCTTCTTATTTGCCGGAGCGAATGTACTTCCGACTTCGAAGAATAATAAGAATTATATTGAGAAGCGGCTGACGGAATCGATCAGTCAGATGGAAGAGTATATCAGAGTGTATCCGGATTTTCCGGTACCGGCTCACTATGCACATCCGATTGTGCTAAAGAGAATGCAGGAAATTATGAAAGAAGGGCGTGCGAGAAATATTCCGGAAGCATTGCAGGTTTTGAAAAAAGATCTGAAAGCGTTGAATTCCAGCGTAGTCGTCGAGAAAGAAGAGTATGACGAAGTGGTAGCGATCAAACCGATGTTTCTGGTGATGGATTATAAATAATTTGGCAGATAGAAAATGCGGTCGGCATATATTCTGAGATTATGAGTAAGAATATATTGCCGGCCGTATTTTTGACATATCAAAGTATACAAGAGAAGATACCAGCGGGAGGTTCTTTGTAGCGCTATGTGTTTGAAAGAAGCCACCGGTGGCGGGTACTTAGATTTTAAGCTTCAATATATATGCTAAAACCAGGAATAGTATTGCGATACATTTCACACCAATAGACACTCCGACATACCCCGGCAGCAAATATCCTTTTTGCTTTTTGCCTAATATTAAAGAAATGATATCGATTATAAAAAAGACGATTAGAACAATTGCAGCACCGAAGATCAGTAGCATAGCATCACCATTATTATGTGTCAGTGCAGTTACGACTCCAACATTTGTAATTGACATCCAGCTGTAGATTATGTATATCATGCAAATTAAGTTAAAAATAATATCAAAGACAACTTTTTCGTTTCTTGTTCCGTTCTTCATTTTAATGTCCCCTTTCTTTAAGAGAATTTGGTAATAGCCGGCATTCTTATCAATTTTTTGTTTCTTCTCTTTTGTTGTCTATAATATAAACCATCAAGTAACTTGAAGGTCAATAGTTTTAGAAAAAATAATTTGTAACTGCTTCTGTATTGTGGAAAAATCAGAATATTGGTATAATGAGAACATACATTCGAAGTAGAAAAACTTTGTGAATGAATTTGTGAGTAAAGGAAGGAGGAGAACAGGCATGGCAGACAAAGGACGGAGAAGCTATATCGCAATCGACCTGAAATCATTTTACGCATCGGTAGAATGCAAAGAAAGAGAACTGGATCCGATGACGACCAATCTGGTAGTAGCGGACAAAAGCCGTACGGAAAAGACTATCTGTCTGGCAGTGTCTCCTTCCTTGAAATCCTACGGGATACCGGGCCGTGCCAGACTCTTCGAGGTCGTGCAGAAGGTAAAAGAAGTGAATAAAAGACGGATCTGCATGGCACCCGGAAAGAAGTTTGCAGGAACTTCCGTAGATAATGAAGAAATAAAACTACATCCGGAATTGGAACTGGATTATATTACGGCGGTTCCGAGAATGGCATTATATATGAAATGCAGTACGGAGATCTACAACATTTATCTGAAATACGTTGCACCGGAGGATATCCATGTCTATTCCATTGACGAGGTATTCATGGATGTGACCGATTACCTGAATACTTACCGGATGACGGCAAGAGAGCTGGCTGGAAAGATTATTCGGGAGATCCAGCAGGAGACGTCGATTGCGGCAACGGCCGGAATCGGAACGAATCTGTACCTGTGTAAAGTTGCCATGGATATTGTGGCGAAGCATATCGAGCCGGATCAGAATGGGGTGAGGATCGCAGAACTTACAGAAATTTCTTATAGGAAGCTTTTGTGGGCGCACCAGCCGATCACGGATTTCTGGCGTGTGGGCCCGGGGTATGCGAAGAAGCTTGCGGAAGTCGGATTATTTACCATGGGAGATGTGGCAAGATGTTCTCTTGGTAAGCCGGGGGAATATTATAATGAAGATTTGCTGTACCGGCTATTTGGGGTGAATGCAGAACTTCTGATTGACCATGCATGGGGATGGGAGCCATGCACGATCGCAGATGTGAAGGCGTATAAGCCCGAAAATAACAGTATGGGTGCGGGACAGGTACTGCATTGTCCATATAATTTCGAGCAGACGAAGATCGTGGTAAAGGAAATGATCGATCAGCTGGCATTGGATCTGGTAGATAAACGTCTCGTAACGGATCAGATCGTTCTGACGATTGGATACGACATCAAGAATCTGGAACAAGGAACGAAGAAAAATGTAGGGGAGATCACGACAGACTGGTACGGCAGGAAGCTGCCGAAACATGCACACGGAACCGCTAATCTGAAGCAGCATACTTCTTCATCGAGGCTGATGACACAGGCAGGTGTAAAGCTGTATCATGAAATTGTGAATCCGGATCTTCTGATCCGCCGGATTACGATGGCAGCGAATCATGTGATCAGTGAGAAAGAGGTCCAGGAAGAACAGCAGTATGAACAGATGAATCTTTTTACAGATTTTGGAATTGCAAAGAAGGAAAAGGAAGAGAAGAATGAGAAGCTGGAACGGGAAAAGAAGATGCAGAAGGCGATGCTGGATATCAAGAAAAAATATGGGAAGAATGCAATCTTAAAAGGAATGAATCTGCAGGAGGATGGAACTGCGATGGAACGGAACCGGCAGATCGGAGGACATAAAGCGTGAGGAAAGAAAATGTTTCGAAAGAAAATGTTACACAGGTTTCGGGGAAATTACAGAAATCGGTGATCGAAGTGCAGCAAAAGTATGGAGATATTCTGAACCTTCCGCATCATGTATCGGAGACACATCCGCCGATGCCGATAGCAGACCGAGCGGCTCAGTTTGCACCATTTGCGGCACTGACCGGCTATAAAGAAGCAATAGAAGAGACAGAGCGGCTGGCAGAGAAAAAAATCGAGCGGGAATACGAGTAAAGGCAAAAAATGGAAGAAAAATATGGTGAATCTCTTGACCTTCAAGCGGCTTGAAGGAATATAATCATCTTAACAAAGAGGGAGAAGGATGTAGATATTCGGAATGAGGGAAGGTGACAGTATGGAAAAAAGTGAAGAAAGAAACAAAATCATTTCTAAACTTCAGACAGTAATAAAAGAACAGATTGAATTAAAAGAAATCGAAATACCGGGAACCATTACATTTCAGGTTATGTCTGTGGATGGTGGGAATGTATCGGTGGGAGCCGGTGAAGTGCTTCTGCTTCGTTACAGTGCGACTCATCTGGAATACAGTCATGAGTTGGAAGACGAGAACCAGAAGTTTCATATGGCAGTTCATATCATTTATTGTAAAGAGCAGAAAGGTTTATTTGGTAAAGTAAAATACAAGACGATAAAACACCGCAAAGAGATCATTACAGAGGCAGACTGGAAGAATGGAAAGAAGGTGTCACTTTATGAAGATTAAAGATGTAGAAAAACAGGTTGGGATTTCCAAGGCGAATATAAGATTTTATGAAGAAGAAGGACTGATCCATCCGGCACGTAATCAGGAAAATAATTACCGGGAGTATTCAGAAACAGATGTAGAACAGCTTCAGGAAATTAAAAAGCTGTGTCTGATCGGTATTCCGGTACAGGAGATCAAAGATATCTATGAAAATAGATTGACTTTACAGGAAGCATTATCTCACAGATTAGATGAGATCGAAAAAGAAGAACGAACATTAAAAGAGACAAAATTGACCTGTCAGAAGGCATTGAAAAGTAAGCTTGACATTACATCGATCGATCAGCTTGAGATTGAGGAAGAAAAAGAAGAGTGGCAGGTACGTCTGGCAATTCTTTTGAAAGAGGATATTGTACAGAAGAAATTAAGCAGGGATGAGATGAACAATGAGATTGCATGCTTTTTTATTGCAGGAACGATCTTAAGTGTGATATCTATATGGCTGCTTCCGAAGGATTATATCGGAACACATCTTTATGTCGGGCTGATTTCACTTGCAGCTGTGGTAGGTCTGCTGATCATAGGAACATGTTCGGCGAATATGAAAGTGCATCTGACATTGTTGCTTCTGGGGGCAGTTGTACAGCCTGTCGGATTTTTTACAATCGGAACATTGATGGGAAGAGGATATATTGTGTGTCGTGATACAGCGGTATTGAAGCAGTATGTAATCTACCTGTATGGCGGGGCATTTATTCTTGCAATTATATTGTGGATGGGCTCAAAGCTGAACCGCTATATTCTGAACAAACTCTGGATCAGTATGCTTGCAAGCCTGATCATGGCAGGAGTGATAGCACAGATGCTGAATCAGAAGTATGGACACTTGATGGCAACAGGCGAACTTATCGTGGGATTTTTGTGTGCTGTTATTTATCTTGCTGCTGTATCCGGAACATGGACACTGGCGAATGCAGACTGGGGAAAATATAACCGGTATCATGCAGTGTATACGTCGAACAAGATGATCAATGTATTCGCAACGATATTCAATGCAGCCGGATACTATAGTGAAAAGAACTGGAGGAGATAGCAGATATGAATTATATTACATTTAATGAAATTATTGAAGTGAACGGATTGCTGGAGGAGAAAGGACTGAATTTTAAAGTCCACTTAAGAGATGCCTGTGGGAAGCAGTCATGCTGGATCGAACCGTTGGGAAATTGTGCATGCGAAGGACGGTATGAGGAGATGTATCAGGTTGTGGAGGAGTATTTTAGAAGGAAAGGGCAGAAGATTACGTTTGATGAGACGAAGTTGAATTTTTTTGCTGTTTAATTTATCTGAAAAAATATATTGAATAATATTTACTTGTATGTTAATCTATATAAAAGCATACTTCAAAAGAAATCTAAGGTATATTGAATCATATACCATCTACATTCTAATTACATTTCAGAAATCTATGCTTTTTATACCAATCAATTGTAAAAAGCAGGAGAGGACTGAACGTGTAAGTAAGATATCCTCCTGCACATAGGAGGAATTAAATATGGCGAGAAGAAAGAGTCAGAAGAGACGCAACAAAAAGTATCAGGTAAACAACCGTCAGTTAAAGGCAAAACGGCCATACAAAGATACGATTTTTCGAATGTTGTATCATGATAAAGAAAATCTGCTATCATTGTATAATGCAGTGAATGGTCGGAATTATACTAATGCAGAAGATTTGCAGATTGTCACATTAAAAAATGCAATTTATATGGGAATGAAAAATGATCTGGCATTTATTATGGATATGAATTTATATTTGTATGAGCACCAGTCGACGTATAACCCGAATATTCCGCTTAGAAATTTATTCTATATTGCGGATGAATATCAAAGATTAGTAGTTCAGAAATCTTTATATTCAACGGTAATACAAAAGATACCGACACCAAGATTTATTGTGTTTTATAATGGGACGAAAAAGGTAGACGATTATAATGAATTCCGATTATCTTCAGCTTATGAGAACCCGACGGATAATCCGGATCTGGAATTAAGGGTGACTATGTTGAATGTAAATGATGGTCATAATCTAGAACTGATGGAACACTGCAGAACATTAAAGGAATATGCTAAATATGTTGCGAGGGTAAGAAAATATGTGACGCAGAATATTCCTCTGGAAGAAGCAGTTACGCGAGCGGTAGATGAATGCATAGAGGAAGGAATTCTGGCAGAATTTTTGATGAAGAATAAGGCTGAGGTGATCAAAGTGAGCATCTATGAGTATGATAAAGAATTTGAAGAGAAAAAATTACGGAAAGCGGAGTATGAGGCTGGGGTAGAAGCTGGAATTGAACTTGGAGAACGGAGTCTTCTGGAAAATCAGATTAGAAAGAAGTTGAAAAAAGGAAAGCCTATAGAACAAATTGCGGATGAATTGGAGGAAGCGGTAACTACAATTCAACGAATTATAGAAGAAACAAAAAAAGAAAATTGAGCAAAATCAGGAAGGCTGTTGCAGATGCAATAGTCTTCTTTTAAAAGTAATAAATGGATTTATTACTTCCACGGTTGCTTTCTCGTAAAATATAAGTTAAATTTATAATAAATAAAATTTTACAGAGAGAATGAGGAAATGTCATGGAAAGCAACAAAGAAGAACAGATAACGACGGTCAGTGAAGAGAATATTTATAAGCTGAACGGCAGGGTTCCACTTAGAAAAGCCATTCCGTTTGGCTTACAGCATGTACTGGCGATGTTCGTATCGAATCTGGCTCCGGTACTGATCGTGTGTAGTGCGGCAGTACTTAGAAGTAATGGGGCGCATTTAAGTTCGGCGGAGATTACACAGTTATTGCAGTGTGCGATGTTTGTAGCCGGAATCGGAACCTGTTTACAGTTATATCCGATTGGAGTGATCGGATCAGGACTTCCGATTATTATGGGAGTCAGTTTTACGTTTCTTGGAAGTCTGTTGGTAATTGCAACGAATCCGAATCTTGGATATGAAGGTATGGTTGGTGCAGTTATTCTGGGTGGTATTTTTGAAGGTTTTGTTGGACTGAGTGCCAAGTACTGGAGAAAATATCTGACTCCGGTTGTATCGGCTTGTGTAGTTATCGCGATTGGATTATCACTTCTGCCGGTAGGTATGGATTCCTGGGGCGGCGGAAGTGGAGTGAAAGACTTCGGTTCCTGGTATCATCTGGTCGTTGGAGCATTTACATTGATCGTATGTCTGGTATCCAGAGAAGTACTGAAAGGCGTATATAAGAATTTAAATGTGCTGGTCGGACTGGTATTTGGCTATGCACTTGCAATTATATTTACTGTAGCGGGAATCGCACCGATGGTTGACTTTTCCGGTATTCATAAGACGATTCAGGAGGTTGGTGTGTTCAGTATCCCGAAGCTTGTGTTCCTGACCAGTCATAAGCCGGTATTCAATCTGGGAGCATTTTTTACGATCGCAATCGTATTCCTGGTATCGGCAGCAGAGACGACAGGTGCAACGACGGCAGTCTGTACGGGAGCACTTGGACGTGATCTTAAGATGAAAGAACTTCGCGGTTCACTGGCAGTTGATGGATTTTCAAGTGCAATCTCCGGATGTTTCGGATGTCTGCCGCTGACATCATTCAGTCAGAATATCGGACTTGTGACGATGACACAGGTGATCAACCGTTTTACGATTCTGATGGGAGCACTGATTCTGATACTTGCATCTTTATTCCCGCCGCTTGGAGCATTCTTCAATTCACTTCCACAGGCGGTGCTTGGCGGATGTACAGTTATGATGTTTGGATCGATCATGTATGAAGGAATCAAGATGCTGAAAGAATGTAAATTCGATGACAGAACAATGATTATCGTGTCACTGTCATTTAGTATCGGAGTTGGTCTGACACAGACATCCGGGAACTTCTTTGCAGCATTTCCAAGTGCGGTAGGAGATGTGTTTAATGGAAATGCAGTGGCAGGAGTGTTTGTGGTATCGTTACTTTTGAGTCTGTTTTTGCCGAAGAAGACGAAAGTGGAGTAAGCGAGAATATAAAACAGCATAGTGAATCATAGAAGAAAAGATTATCTGGAGAAAGGGAACTATCCGGATAATCTTTTTTTGGGGCCATGCGTTTATAAGTAGTTGCCGAAAGAAGATTCTTTAGAGTTAAAAATATAAGAAAAGTTGGAAAAATCACATAATTACGAAAAAAACGGTTGGAATATTGCGTGGTAAAAATTATTGACAAACGATAATTCCTTGCTATAATAAAATTATAAATTATCGAAAAACAATAATTTTCAAACACAGAAAGGAGGAAATATGGGAATTCGTATATGCTTGGATGAAGTCCTGAAAAAGAAGGGAATGACTTCAAAAGAATTATGCAGACAAGTCGGTATTACCGAGGCCAATCTGTCGGTACTCCGAAGCGGAAAAGCCAAAGGTATCCGTTTGCATACGATGAATCGTATCTGTTATTTCCTTCAATGTGATGTAGGTGATATTTTAAAATTTGATGGAAATCTGGATGAAGAGGAGGGTGAATAATATGAAGATGAAAAGTTTTGAAAAATTCCGGAAACCACTGACCAGTCTGATGAGATTTCTGGAAATCTTACATTGGTTCGATGGTATCGTATTACTTTGGGCGGGATCGGCTATACCTATGCACAGCGTGCACATTAACGGGGCTATATTCGGCATCAAACAGGATACCATGATGAATGCCTACGGGATGTTCTTTACACTGATTGATGCAAAGGGAAATATGCGGATGCATCTGGTATCCGTGTGGCTTCTGCTGTTGGGAGCAACATCTATATTACTGGCCCTGATTTTTCGCAACGTTCATAAAATACTGAAGTCATTGGAAGGCACAAAGGAACAACCAGAAATGGGCACACCGTTTACAGCAGAAAATGTAGAAAGAGTAAAGAAAATAGGAATTTACAGTATAGTAATGCCGACGATTCAGAATGTGGTCGTTTATATTTGCGGAGTATTGATTAAAATGAATGGACTGAAAGATATCAATTTTGAAGTGAGAGGATTCATTTTTGGAATTATTGTTTTATGTTTAGCCTATGTATTCTCTTATGGAGTAAATCTGCAGGAAGAAGTAGATGGGTTTATCTAAGATTTCTATTTGGAGAGGAGAGATGGATATGCAGAAAAGTATCAAATCATTGAAAAGAAATGGCATATTGTTATTGGCGTATGATTTATTGGTGTTATGTATTGTATTTGTAAAAAATGGAATGATAAATATGTCAGCGGAAGCGGCCACTTCTCTAATTGTATCTATTGGTTTTGGAATATTCATCAATTTACTCTGGATCGTGGATTCCAAAACTTGGATTACTGATTACGGAAAAAGGAAATGTATCTGGTCCTATTGGTGTGGCGAAATTGTACTTCTGCTGTTAGTAGTTGCTTTGGAAAATATGAATCAACTGGTTGCAACATCTGCCATATTAGGAATGATGGCGGTATATCTTATAATTGGTATATGGTGGGTGAGCCGCAAGCTCTAATGTGCTAATGCTCACCACACACATCCAGAAATTCCTGCACCAGCGGCACCGGTTTCTTTCCCTTCGCCCAGATCAGAAGTATCTTAGTTATAAGATCAGGCTCATCCAATTCTTGTATACAAAGTCCGTCACACAAGCTGGCCATGGACTGCGGAAAGATGGCAGTTGCAAGATCTTCTTTCGCCCACAGCATGGCACCTCTGGGATCATCGCAGACACAGAAGATGTCCGGATTCATATTCTGGGCATGAAAGGTATTCATGATGAGTTCTTCGTATCTCCGGTATAAGATCAGCGGTCTATGTAAAAGATCGGAGAGCTTTAAGGAAGAAACCGCATTGTGTTTCGAAGAATTATGCGGTGTATCTGTGGTAACGTCAGCGGTCTTTGAAACCATATTTTTGGGTGCTGATACTGCAATCATCGGCTCAGAACACAATTCCATATAAGACACTTCGTCAAGACGCAGTGGTGTTCTGGCAACGGAGATATCGATGATCCCGTCCAGAAGATACTGATAAAGCGAATAAGTGATCCCGTCGTGGACTTCAAAGTTCACGTCGGGATTTTTTTTCGAAAACTGGGAAATATAAGGCATGATGGTATCTACAGTTGTGGGAGTCAGACCGATACGCAGGATCCGTTTTTTCCCGGTTTTCGAGACCTCGAGCTCGGTAGATCTGGCGTATTCCAGCAGATTACCGGATCGGTCGTAGAGAAGCTTTCCGGCTTCAGTAAGAGTAACGCCCTTGCTGGTGCGGTCGAAAAGTTTTACATTTAATTCATTTTCCAGCTGACGGATCTGGTAGCTGAGCGGAGGCTGGGACATATTTAAGTGTCTTGCAGCTTCGTTGATGCTGCCGGTGGATGCGATCTCGCGGAAATATTCTAACTGTCTGAGTTCCATGTTGGATTACCTGCCTTATATATTTTTTGTATTGCAAAGCTATAAAAACAATATTATTCATATCAATGATAACGGACTATAATAAAACAGTCAAGGGATATTATAATAAGTAGATAACGATGACTTATTAGTTATCGGAAAAAGGAATGGAGTGAAAGAAATGAAGCGTCTTGAGAAGTTTCTGAGACCTTACCGCAGAGAGAGTATTTTGGCACCGCTATTCAAATTATTAGAAGTCGTGTTCGACCTTATGGTTCCGGTTGTGGTAGCTCAGATTATTGATGTGGGCGTTGCGAAGAATGATTATGGATATATTGTGGAAATGTTTTTCGTGTTACTGCTCATGGCAGCAGTCGGACTGTTGTGCAGTTTTACCGCACAGTTCTTTGCCGCAAAGGCAAGTGTTGGATTTGCGACCAGCGTCAGACAGGCAATGTTCGACCATATCCAGGGATTGTCATTTACAGAACTGGATACGCTCGGAACAGACACACTGATCACGAGACTGACGGACGATGTGAACCAGGTGCAGAACGGAATTAACATGGGACTGCGTCTGTTACTTAGAAGTCCGTTTGTCGTAATCGGTGCGATGGTGATGGCATTTACCATCAATGTGCGCTGTGCACTGATCTTTGTAGTGACAGTACCGATCCTGTTTGTCGTTGTATTTTCGATTATGCTGATCAGTATTCCGCTGTTCAAGAAAGTACAGGCAGGTCTGGACCGTGTGACAGGACTTACGAGAGAGAATCTGACAGGTGTCCGTGTCATCCGTGCATTCTGCAGGGAAGAACAGTCGGTGGAAGAATTCGAAGAAGGAAACAGAGAACTTACAAGATTGAATGAGTTCGTAGGAAGAATTTCTGCCCTTTTGAATCCGCTCACGTATGTATTGATTAACGGAGCAACTGTGTTACTGATCGCGCGTGCCGGAGTGCAGGTCAATATCGGGAATCTGCAGCAGGGACAGGTAGTAGCGCTGTATAACTATATGGCACAGATTATCGTAGAACTGATCAA
Organism: Dorea sp. MB18-49; assembly: GCF_023669465.1. NCBI lineage: Bacteria > Bacillati > Bacillota > Clostridia > Lachnospirales > Lachnospiraceae > Dorea > Dorea sp. MB18-49. The sequence continues at coordinate 18,136 of NZ_JAMOYX010000005.1, read as the reverse complement.
GCTGGCATCCCTGATCATTACGTTGAACAAATCAATGGCTTGCGCAGACCGTGTGGCCGGTATTCTGGATGTGAAGTCCAGCATGGAATACAAAGTGGCGGCTGAGCAGATGAAGAATGAACAGATAAATGCTGATCAAAGAAAATATGAGACAGATGGCGAGAATGATCAGGCCGACAGTAATCTGGCAGTTGAATTCAACCACGTCACCTTCACATACGAAGGTGCCGGAGCATCCAGCTTATCGGACATCACCTTCCGTGCGAAGAAAGGACAGACGATCGGAATCATCGGAGGAACCGGAAGTGGTAAGAGTACACTGGTCAGCCTGATCCCGAGATTCTATGATCCACAGGAAGGAACGGTAAAAGTAAATGGTATCAATGCAAAGGGCTATCCGCAGGGAGAACTTTGCAGTGAGATCGGAGTGGTACAGCAACGTTCCATCCTGTTCAAAGGAAGTATCCGCGACAATCTGAAGTGGGGCAATGATCAGGCTTCAGATGAAGATCTGTGGAAAGCAATCACAATCGCTCAGGCAAAAGATGTTGTAGAAGCTAAGCCTGGAAAGCTTGATTTTGAAGTAGAACAGAACGGACGTAACCTGTCCGGCGGACAGAAGCAGCGTCTGACGATCGCACGTGCACTGGTCAGCAAGCCTGAGATATTGATTCTGGATGACAGCTTAAGTGCGCTGGATTTTGCGACAGACGCAGCGCTTCGTAAAGCAATCGGTGAACTGGAAGGCAATGTGACAACCTTCCTGGTATCTCAGAGAATTTCCGGTATCCGTCAGGCAGACAAGATCCTGGTTATGGAGGACGGTGAGCTGGCAGGACAGGGAACCCATGAAGAACTGATGGAGACTTGCGAGACCTATCAGGAGATCTATTATTCACAGTTCCCGGAAGAACGTCCGGCTGCAGTTAAATCTTCAAAGGAAACCGGAAAAGATTTGGACAAAGCGGATAAAATGACAGAGAAAGCAGAGAAAGGAGCGGCAGAGTAATGAAGAAATTATTAAAGCTCATAGGAAAGTATAAGATTTTCCTTGCATTCAGTGTAATCTTTGCTGCAATCTCTGTAGTATTGCAGTTATATGTGCCGGTTTTATTCGGTGATGCAATTGATGAAGTTGTATCGGCACATCAGGTGAACTTTGATATGATGTGGTATTATCTGAAGCAGATTCTGATTTTTATCGTGATATCAGCATTTGCTACGTGGTTCATGAATCTGTTGAACAACCGGATGACTTACCGGATCGTGCAGGATATCCGTTCACAGGCAATCCGTCATATCCAGGTACTGCCGTTGTCTTATCTGGATCAGCACAGCACCGGAGATATTGTAAGCCGTGTCATTGCAGATACAGATATCTTATCCGATGGTCTGTTGTTGGGATTTACACAGTTATTTTCAGGAATCGTGACGATCGTTGTGACACTGATTTTCATGTTCTCTAAGAATGTGTGGGTAACACTGCTGGTGATTGTACTGACACCATTTAGTTTCGTAGTAGCGAAATTCGTTTCTTCCAGATCTTATACGATGTTCCGGAAGCAGAGCGAGACCCGAGGACGCCAGACTGCACTGATCGAAGAAATGATCGGCGGACAGAAGGTAGTCAAAGTATTCGGTTACGAGAAAGAATCATCCAGAAGATTTGATGAGATCAATAAAGAACTGCAGACATATAGCCAGAAAGCGGTATTTTACAGCAGTTTAACGAACCCATCTACACGATTTGTCAACAATATCATTTACGCCGGAGTGGCTTTACTTGGGGCATTTCTGATACCGGGCGGCACGCTGACGGTCGGAGGACTTTCTGTATTGTTAGCGTATGCGAACCAGTATATGAAGCCGTTCAACGATATCAGTTCGGTAGTCACAGAGATGCAGAATGCGCTGGCATGTGCGGACCGTATCTTTGATCTGTTAGAGCAGAAAGAAGAGACATTGGATGCGGAAGGCGCATTTGCTGCAGTTGATGGCAATGTTACAATCGACGATGTGGAATTTAGTTATGATAAAGAAAAAGAACTGATCGAGAACTTCAATCTGGATGTAAAACCGGGTATGCGTATTGCAATCGTTGGTCCGACAGGATGCGGTAAGACGACATTTATCAACCTGCTGATGCGCTTCTATGATGTAGATGAAGGAAAGATCCTGGTGGATGGAAAGGACATCCGGGAGGTATCCAGACATGCCCTTAGAAGCAGCTTTGGTATGGTGTTGCAGGATACCTGGATCAAGAGCGGAACCGTAAGAGACAACATCTGCTTTGGAAAACCGGATGCAACCGATGAAGAGATCATTCGTGCAGCGAAGGAAGCAAGAAGCTGGGAATTCATCCGGAGACTTCCAAAAGGTCTGGACACGGTGCTTCACGAAGACAGTATCAGCCAGGGTCAGAAGCAGCTTCTGTGTATCACAAGAGTCATGCTCTGTCTGCCGCCGATGTTGATCCTGGATGAGGCGACATCAAGTATCGATACCCGTACCGAACTGCAGGTACAGGAAGCATTCGATAAGCTGATGAAAGGAAGAACAAGCTTTATCGTGGCACACAGACTTTCGACGATACGGAATGCTTCGTTAATCTTAGTTATGAAAGACGGTAAGATCATCGAGCAGGGCAATCATGAAGAATTGCTGAAAAAAGGTGGATTTTACCATAAGTTATACCATAGTCAGTTTGAAGGTTAATACGCAATCTGGCAAAAAGCTCGCTTAGGCGGGCTTTTTCAGTTATAATACAGATAAATACTAATCAGTAAGAATGGAGAAAATCTGTAGAAGGAATGTGCTATAATATTCTGCAGTGAAGAAGAACAGAGGGAGTAACAGTATATGACGATCAAAGAAATTGCCAAACTGGCAGGAGTATCCAGCGCAGCGGTGTCGAGATACCTGAACGGCGGATACGTCAGTGACGAGAAGAAAGAACAGATTAAGAAAGTAATTGATGAGACCGGCTATCAGCCATCGGCGCAGGCGCGTATGCTTAGAACCAAGAAAGCGTGTCTGATCGGGGTGGTTGTACCAAAGATTAATTCAGAATCCATCAGCCGGATCACGGCAGGAATCGAAAAGGTTCTTTCGGAGCGGAATTACCAGATGCTGCTTGCCGGAACGGATAATACACCGGCGAAGGAAATAGAGTATATGCGTCTGTTCGAGAATTATCCGGTAGACGGGATTATTCTTGTGGGAACGATGATCACGGCGGAACACCGGAGATTTCTGAAAGAATCGAAAGTACCGGTGGTTGTGATTGGTCAGCATACGAAATATGCGAACTGTATTTATCATGATGATTACGGCGCAGGGGAGGCCATGGGATGTGCGGTTGCGGCAAAGAGCCGGAAAGAGATTGCATATATCGGAGTATCAAGAGAAGATAAAGCAGCTGGAGCGGCCAGAGAAGATGGATTCCGGGAAGGTCTGAAAAGGTCGGGAAAAGAATTAAAAGACGGATATTATAAGGTGGCGGAGTTCACGACAGAATCCGGATATGAAAAGGTTCTGGAATTATTGAATGAAAAACATGACATCGATATCATATCATGCGCCACTGATACAATCGCAGCCGGGGCAATCGAAGCGATTCATACTTATGCCGGAAGTCAGATTCCGAAGAATGTAGAAGACACAGGATCCAGATTCCGTTATATATTAGAAAATACATCGATTCAGGTTACCGGATTTGGCGATAATCAGCTTTTAAAGGCGGTAACAGGTGGAATACCAACAGTGCATTTTGGCTATAAGACCAGTGGAATCCGGGGCGCAGAACTCCTGTTGGATGTAATAGAAAGGGATGAAAGCATTCCGGTAGAGATCAAACTTGGATTCCGGCTCGCTAACATTGATGATCCGGAAGAAAATATAGAAGACTAAGAGATGCCGGAGCAGAAAATCAGTGTGTAAAATGTGTAAATAGATTCCGAATCAGTCAAAAACAACAGAATTCGTGCAAACCGCACAAAATCGAATAGCAAATATCAGTAAAAATGCCATCTTTACAAATGGCATTTTTTTCTTATTATAAAATTACAAGATGTGAAAACGATTACACATAGAATGAGGAAGGAGAGTTAATATGGATTACAGAAAGACCGCACAGGACATCCTGGATCATGTCGGCGGAAGTAAGAACATTGCATCTGCAGCACATTGTGCAACGAGACTTCGTCTTGTCATTGCAGATAATAAGAAAGTAAGTAAAGAAGCACTTGAAAATATTGACGGGGTAAAAGGGGTCTTCGAGGCATCGGGACAGCTTCAGATTATCCTCGGAACAGGTACAGTAAATAAAGTATTTGCCGAGTTCATCGACATCGCAGGTATCACGGCAAGCTCGAAAGCAGAGGCAAAAGAGGCAGCTGCAGAGAAGCAGAACTGGTTCATGCGTGCGATCAAGCTGCTTGGTGATATCTTCGTACCGATCATTCCGGCCATCGTAGCCAGCGGTTTCTTAATGGGAATCATGAACTCACTTGATTTTATGAATAGCAACGGATTCCTCCATATTAATACACACAGTTCGATTTATGTATTTGCGAATCTGTTCAGTAACATTGCTTACACATTCCTGCAGATCCTGATCGCATTCTCAGCTGCAAAAGCATTCGGTGCGAACCAGTATCTTGGTGCAGTTATCGGTATGATCATGATCCATCCGTCACTGCAGAATGCTTATACTGTAGCAACAGAGGGTGTACAGCAGACACAGAGCGTATTCTTCGGACTGTTCAAGATTGACATGGTCGGATATCAGGGACACGTCATTCCGGTTATCATCGCCGTATGGATTCTGGCAGTGATCGAGAAGAAGTTACATAAGATCGTTCCGGAAGTTCTTGACTTGTTCGTAACACCTCTGGTCAGCGTATTTGTAACAGGTTACCTTACATTATCAATTGTAGGACCGATCTTCGTATGGGCTGAAAATGCAATTCTCGGAGCAATCCAGTGGATGCTAACGCTTCCTCTCGGAATCGGAAGTCTGATCATGGGAGGTTTATATGCACCAACCGTAGTAACCGGTATTCATCAGATGTATACAGCTATTGATATCGGACAGCTTGCAAAATACGGTGTTACATACTGGCTTCCACTTGCAAGTGCAGCCAACGTAGCACAGGGAGCTGCAGCACTTGCAGTAGGTATTAAGTCTAAAGATAAGAAGATCAAATCTCTGGCACTTCCATCATCACTCAGTGCATTTATGGGAATTACAGAGCCTGCAATCTTCGGTGTAAACTTAAGATTCTTCAAACCATTCATCGCCGGATGTATCGGTGGAGGATGTGGGGCATTATATGCATCACTGGTACATCTTGGAGCGAAAGGAACTGGTGTAACAGGTATCTTCGGTATCCTGCTCTGCCTGAACCAGCCGCTTCAGTACCTGATCGAGATGGTGATCGCAGTCGGTGTTGCATTCGTGATCTCATTCCTGATCTATAAGGATGCAGAACCAAAGGCAGCAACCGCAGATGCAGCAGAGACAGCAGCAGTAGAAAATATGGAAACAACAGACGCAGTAGCAACAGCAGACACAACTGCAGAGACAGCAGAAGAGACATTAACAAGCCCGGTAAATGGAACACAGATTCCGTTAGCAGAAGTAGCAGATGAGACATTCGCATCAGAGATGCTCGGAGCTACCGTTGCAGTAGAGCCTGCAGACGGAAAAATCGTAGCGCCATGCGACGGAGAAGTATCGAATATCTTCGAGACAGGTCATGCCGTATGTATCACAACAGAATCGGGTGGCGAACTTCTGATCCATATCGGTATTGATACTGTAAAAATGGATGGAAAAGGATTTACAAAGAAAGTTTCTGATGGCGACAAAGTACATGCAGGAGATATTCTGGTAGAAGCGGACCTTGAGGAAATTAAGAATGCAGGATATCAGACGACAACAATGATGATTCTGACAAATACAGATGAATTCGGAAATGTAACAAAGGCAGAACCTGCTGAAGTTAAGACAACAAGTAAAGTTATGACACTTACAAAATAATGTGTATAGAAATAATGCTTATAGATAGATGGAGACGATTGATTTATGAACGCATTAACAAGAGATCTTGTAAAATTAGTAGAGACAGCAGAACAAAGCCAGAAAACCAGAGAAGAGTTATCCGTATCAGATAGAAAATTTCGTGAAAAACTACACCTGATGCCGCCGGTCGGCTGGCTGAATGATCCAAATGGACTCTGCCAGTTCCAGGGTATCTATCACGCGTTTTTCCAGTATTCGCCGTTTAATGCAGAAGGCGGTGTGAAGATGTGGGGTCACTATACCAGCAAGGATATGATTAAGTGGGAATATCAGGGTACCGCACTTTATCCAGATCAGCCATTTGACTGTCACGGAGTATATTCCGGATCCGCATTTATTGAAGATGGAAAAATGTATCTGTACTATACAGGAAATGTCAAATTAGAAGACGGGGAATATGATTACATCCGCACCGGACGTGAGGGCAATACCGTTCTGGTTATAACGGAAGACGGCAAGACGTTCGGAAAGAAAAAAGAACTGATGAGAAATTCAGATTATCCGGACGATCTGACCTGTCATGTAAGAGATCCAAAGGTATGGAAAGAAAATGGTACTTATTATATGGTACAGGGTGCAAGAACGAACAAAGATGTAGGTCAGGTACTTGTATTTGAATCTGAAGATAAAGTAAACTGGAAGTTCAGAAACCGGGTGGAATCCGAAAAGCCATTCGGGTATATGTGGGAATGCCCGGATTATTTCAAAATCGGAGATAAGAAACTTCTTTCCACGTCTGTTCAGGGACTGGAAGGTGGTATCTGGGAGGATCGTAATGTATATCAGTCCGGATACTTTGAGATAGAAGGAGATATTCTTGGAGAATACAAGTTGTCAGAGTATCATTTGTGGGATTATGGGTTTGATTATTATGCCCCGCAGAGTTTTGAGACGGAAGACGGAAGAAGGATCCACATCAGCTGGATGGGAATGCCGGACTGCGAAGAATACAGCAATCCGACCATTCAGACAGGATGGCAGCATTGCTTTACATTTCCAAGAGAAATCTTTGAAAAAGACGGCAAGATCTGTCAACGTCCGATAAGAGAACTAGAAGAGAAGAAACATCTGGTAAGTGATGTGAAAGGTATGCTGGCAGGAGAGGGATATCCGGTATATGAAATGACGATTTCGGATATTACAAAGAACCGCTTTAAAGTTATCCTTTCAGAGAAGCTGATCCTGGATTATGCTGACGGAAAATTCCGGATGCATTTTACAGATCAGGATAAAACTTCGGTATCTTCCGGAAGAAGCATGAGATATGTAGAAGTGGAAGAAGTGGAGAATCTGAAGATTCTGGCCGATACATCCTCTGTTGAAGTATTTGTAAATGATGGGGAATATGTATTTTCGACAAGATATTATCCGGAAGTTTATAAATTACAGGCAGAAGCTGTGGGAGCACAGATTACGTTGTCAGAAATTATGTAACGAAATATCAATCTGAGATACCAATAATATAGAAAGAAGATCACCATATATCAAAAGAAAGAGTTTCAGTAGAGAAATTTTCAAAAGATATATGGTGATTTTTAATACCAATGTATGCAATAGAAGCTGCCAGTGGTAGGTTCTATGTATGCAAGAGATACAAATATTTTTCAAAATTAACGCCTTCGTTTACCGGAACATGTTCTTCTACAGAATCAATTAATGATTTTTCAAGAAAAGAACCTGCGGTCTGCATCATTTCCGTAAGGGAAATATCTCTGGCAAGTCCGCCTGTGATGCAGGAAGCAAAGAGATCACCCGTACCGGAATAACTTCCGTTGCAACAGGGATATGCCGAAAGAAAATGTGAAGAGCCATCTAGCAGGAGATTTCCAATCTTATGAACTCCGTCATCTGCAGTAAAATGAATACCAGTGATGAGGACCTTTTTTTCATGATCCTTTGTCAAAGTCTGCCCTGCATCCTTAAGTCGTGAAATGAGCTGCTGTATAGACAGAGACGGATCCTGCAGGCTGTTATAATCTATATCCGTCAGCAGACAGAATTCGGTAAGGTTAGGAGTGATAACATCTGCACGTGCGGCAAGTTCTTTCATAGCAGTCAGAAGCCCGGAAGTATACATATCATAGGTAACGCCATCGTCTCCCATTACAGGATCGACCAGAAGAAAGGTGTCTGCTGTCTGGAAAGTATCCAGAAAGTGCATGATCTGTTCAATCTGGCAGACACTGGCAACATAACCGGTATAGATTCCGGAAAAAGAAGTGCCTAGTTTCTTCCATTCCTGGCGGAAATAATCCATCTTATCGGTAAAATCATAACAGTAGTAGCTGGGGTATTCTGTTTGTGAACTTAAAATGGCGGTAGGGAGTGGACAGGCCTGGATTCCCATCGCAGATAATACGGAGATGGCAGCAGTCAGGGAACAGCGTCCAAGTCCGGACAGATCATTGATTACAGCAACTTTTTTTGTCATAAAGAAATCCTCATTTTCTAATGTATTGTAAATATGTAATAATTATACCATTATAAAAAGAAGAAAGAAACGGCCAGAGAAAAGGAAGACTTGCAGGCCACCAGAGTTTAAAAAAATAATTTAAAAAAATTTAAAAAAGTTGTTGACAGATAGAAAACGTTGCGCTATAATTAATTTCGTTGCTGAGGTACATAAATAACTGAGGCAAGCAAATATAATATGTGCGCGTAGCTCAGCTGGATAGAGCGTCTGGCTACGGACCAGAAGGTCGGGAGTTCGAATCTTCTCGCGCACGTACGAGAGACCCTTGTTTGACATTAAGTCGGACGAGGGTTTTTTGCTGTTCCGAAGCGGATGTTTCAATTCAGATGACCGGGACAGTATTGACATAATTTGGGCAACTGTGTTAAGGTTACATAGTAAATTTAATCAAGATTGTGTGAGGTGTCAGTCAGAAGGATTCAGAATAATTTGTGGAAAGAAGGATCTGACTGGTGAAAAGGGAAACAGGTGAGAATCCTGTACGAACTCGTCACCGTGTTTTGCAAGCAGAAGCTACAGATCCACTGGGAGAACCGGGAAGGGAGCAGATGTGTCAGAGCAATAAGCCGGGAGACCTGCCTTTCGCAGTACAGGAACGAAAAAGTTCAGGCCACGAGGAATTGGCAGTACGAAATGGATCACAGAACTGTATGTGGTATAATACAGTTGTATTTTCGTTGTCTTCGTTTTCTGACGGAGGCTTTTTTTGGCTATATATTCGGAAGGAGCTGACGGAGGCCGAGTTTTTTTGTATCTCGTGCATTGACAATCGGAAAATCAGGAGGTAAAAGAAATGAAAAAGAAACTGGTAGTTGTATTATTATCAGCAGCTATGTGTGTAGCAGCACTTGGCGGATGTGGTTCCAAAGCAGGTAGCAGTTCAGACAGCAGCAAGAAGACTGCAGAGAATTCATCAAAAGAGGACGATCAGAAAGCCGCAGATGAAGTAGCAAAGAAGATTGATGCCATTTATGTGCAGGAAAGAAACGACAAGACAGATGAGCAGTGTAAAGAAGCGAAAGAAGCGTGGGACAAATTGACAGATGCACAGAAAGAACTTGTGGAAGGTGAAAATGCTGATCCGGATTATTTCGGAAGAGATACAGGGGATGCTTCCCAGGATGATCCGTTAAATGAAGATAACATCGGGGAGAAGGAACTCTTGGTAGTAAGTTTCGGAACATCTTTTAATGCAAGCCGTGCAGCCGATATCAGCGGAGTTGAAAAAGCACTTCAGGCAGCTAATCCGGACTGGTCCGTAAGAAGAGCATTTACAGCACAGATCATCATTAATCATGTACAGGCAAGAGATGGTGAGAAGATTGATAACATGGATCAGGCTTTAGAGCGTGCAGTAAAGAATGGTGTAAAGAAACTGGTTGTACAGCCTACACATCTGATGCACGGTGCAGAGTATGATGAGTTAACAGAAACAGTAAATAGTTACAAAGATAAATTCGAATCTGTTAAAATCGCAGAACCACTTCTCGGAGAAGTTGGAGCGGACGCAACAGCAATCAATGAAGACAAGGCTGCAGTAGCTAAGGCAATCACTGCAGAAGCAGTAAAGACAGCAGAATATGACAGCCTTGATGCAGCAGCAGAGGATGGCACAGCATTTGTATTCATGGGACATGGAACATCTCATACAGCAAAGATCAGCTATTCTCAGATGCAGGCACAGATGGAACAGCTTGGATATAAGAATGTATTCATCGGAACAGTAGAAGGTGAGCCGGAAGATACTTCCTGCGAATCCGTTATCGCAAAAGTAAAAGATGCCGGATATAAGAATGTAATCCTTCGTCCACTTATGGTTGTTGCCGGAGATCATGCTAATAATGATATGGCCGGAGATGATGATGATTCATGGAAGAGTCAGTTTGAGGCATCTAAGAACTTTGACAGTGTAAAGACACAGATTGCAGGTCTTGGAGAGATCGATGCAATCCAGCAGTTATATGTTGCTCATACAAAAGCAGCTATGGATGCACAGTAAGAAAGATAATTAAGGGAGATAACAATGTTGAGAAAGAGATTGATGGCAGTTGTACTGTCTGCAGTAATGACAGCTGCAATATTCACAGGATGTGCAAGTAAGGATGACAGCAGCAAATCAGACAACAAATCAGCCAAGACAGAACAGCAGAAGTCTGATGCAAAAGAAGAAAAATCAAAAGATTCAAAGTCCGAAGCAGCAAAGGCGCCGATCGAGGATGGGACCTATACTGCAGAATTTAAGACGGACAGTACGATGTTTCATGTAAATGAAGCAAATGAAGGAAAAGGTACACTGACTGTAGAAGATGGAAAGATGACGATACATATCAGTCTCGTATCAAAAAATATCGTGAATCTCTTCCCTGGTACAGCAAAAGAGGCTCAGAAAAAAGGTGCAAAATTTTTAAAACCAACCACGGACAAAGTTACATACAGCGATGGAACGACAGAAGAAGTCTATGGATTTGATGTTCCGGTTCCGGCGTTAGATGAAGAATTTGATCTGGCGTTGATCGGAACAAAGGGCAAATGGTATGATCACAAGGTAAGTGTATCAAACCCGGTAAAAGCTGAATAAAATGTATGAATAAAAACTCTTATTTCCCATATATTGTATAGACTACAAAAAGGTGGGGAATAAGAGTTTTTTTTGTATCATACAATGCAAAGATACATAAAAATAGTAAAAATGCATAAAAAAAATAAGAATTACTGGACTTTTATGTTAAAACGCACTAATATTGAATTAACGGTAAAACGGAATAAAAAACAGGAAGGAAATAAGCGAATGAAAGGAAATGTAATTGTAGGACAATCTGGGGGACCAACTGCAGCGATCAATGCCAGTCTTGCCGGTGTATACCGGACAGCGAAAGACCGTGGAGCCAATAAAGTATATGGAATGCTTCACGGAATCCAGGGATTATTAAAAGAAAAATATATTGATCTGTCAGATCATATCAAGACCGAACTGGATGCGGAATTATTAAAAAGAACACCGGCCGCATTTTTGGGATCCTGCCGTTATAAGCTTCCGGAGATCCATGAGAACAGAGAAGTGTATGATAAGATATTTGAGATCTTGGACAAACTGGATATCGAAGTATTTATCTATATCGGTGGAAATGATTCTATGGATACAATCAAGAAATTATCGGATTATGCCATTATATTCGGTCATGCAATCCGCTTCATTGGATGTCCGAAGACGATTGATAATGACCTTGCACTTACCGATCATACACCAGGATATGGAAGTGCGGCAAAATATATCGGAACATCTATGAAAGAGATTATCCGTGACAGCTTCTGCCTGGAATATGAAAAAGGCGTGGTATCTATCGTCGAAATAATGGGAAGAAATGCCGGATGGCTGACCGGAGCGGCTGCATTGTCAAAGGGAGAAGACTGCGAAGGACCGGATCTTATCTATCTGCCGGAACTTCCATTTGATCTTCAGTTATTTGGAGAAAAGATCAAACAATTATTACAGGAGAAAACATCTATTGTTGTTGCAGTATCAGAAGGAATCCGTACAGAAGATGGAACTTATGTATGTGAACTTGGCAACAGTATTGACTTTGTAGATGCATTTGGACATAAGCAGTTATCCGGAACAGCATCTTACCTTGCAAGTTATATTGCAGGGGAGATTGGATGTAAGACACGTGCGATTGAATTAAGTACATTACAAAGAGCCGCATCTCACGCGGCCTCAAGAGTTGATATACTGGAAGCATATCAGGTTGGAGGAGCAGCGGTAAAGGCAGCAGACGAAGGAGATACCGGAAAGATGGTAGTCTTAAAACGTCTGTCGGATGATCCATATCAGTGCGGAACAGAAGTAAAGGATGTACACAAGATTGCCAATGATGAGAAGCTTGTACCAAGAAACTGGGTAAACGAAGAAGGTACTTATGTAACAAATGAGTTTATTTCTTATGTGCGTCCATTGATTCAGGGGGATGTATCACCGGTTATGGTAGATGGAATCCCAAGACATCTGTATACACCAAAAGAATTAAGCCACAGATAAAAAATAGATAAGATTTGAAGGTTGGAAAGATAGTGCCGTATTGCGAGCGTATAACAAGATACATGTCTTGCAATATGGCACTTTTTGTATACCAAAGCAGCATGTAAGAGAAGTTGCCGGCAGCAAGTTCTGTAGATACAAAAATATGTAAGAGAAGTTGTCTGTGGCAGGTCCTTTAAAGTGCTGTGCCAGAAAATATATAAAAACAATAAAAAAGGGTTGAAATTTTGAAATGAATCAGGTAAGATATCTTTAATCTATATTTTCAAGATAGATTCTTTTAATTAATCTATATAGTCTGTAGGACTTCGTGAGGCCTCACCAAATTTACCATGTAAGAAAAAATGAAAGAAGAACAGGGGTGATATATGTTGCAACAAAAAGAAAGTTATGATGTGTTGCGGCTGATTGAGCATGGACAATTATGCTATATCAGTTCCGAAAATGTGCAGGGGAAAACCCTGGACAGATACTTAAAATATCATCCGGTAATAAAAAAACGGGAGATATTTTTATTATTAAAAGAGATAGCAGGACAACTGGCGTCATTTCACAGGTGCAGGGGAAATCCTTGTTATCAATATGTAAATCCATATAGTATTGTCAGGTCTGAAGATGGAAGAATTTATTTTCTGGATATGCAGTCGGAAGCAAACAGAAGCAAGATGATATTTATGCAAAGAAGAGATATCCGTGAATATTTTCTTCCGCCGGACGAAAAGTATTATCAACATGCCAGTAAGGAACTGGATATGTATGGGCTGGGAAAAACATTTCAATATATTCTGGCATCTGTGGAGGCAGAACCACGTTTTAACAGACGAGAAGAATATCGTCTTCAGAGAATTATTTCAAAAGCAATGGGGATAAGATCAACCCATTATCTAAATGTATCAGAAATCCAAAAACAAATCCCAAGGTATGAAGAAAAAGACAGAGATAAAATTTTGAATAATAAGGGGAAAAGAAGAAAAAAAGTGTGTATAACAGTAGTTTTGTCTATTGTTTTCGGGGGATATTTGTTCATAAATGCATGGGAAAATGCTGAAAAAGCAAACCAGAGAGAGATGAAAAGAACGGAATCTTCCAAATCAGAAGAGAAAAAAAGTGAAAAATCGGATGACCGGATAAAAAAGAAAATATATGAAAGAGATGAAGAGTATCTGGAATTGGCACTGGCATATTTCCTGAATGTGGGAGATATGAAAAAAAGTCTGAAATGTCTGAATCAAATGGAGAATCAGACGCTGGCAGTTAATCTGAAAAGGCTTATCAAAGCGTATGAAAAACAAAAAGTGCCGGAAGAGGCAGAAAAATTTGCCGCAAGTCTTGCTTACCTGGAGAATGAATGGAAAGAAAGAAGTATGCAGTCGGAAGAGAAGAAAAAACAGGCAATACAGTGCCTGATAAGAGGATATGGATTACTGGATGATAAAGAAAGTTCAGAAAAAGTGTTGAATCTGGTAGAAGAAGGATTAAAGACAGATTATCTGAATGATTCTGCGAAGAGAGAACTATTGCAGTATCAGGCGTCTGCATTGGAAAAAGAAGAAAAGAAAGAGGAGGCAGCAAACATATATGCAGAGATATTGGAGGATGAGACGGAACCGGGTAAGAGAGAAGAGCTGTATAAAAAGATGGTACAGTTGTATGAAACTGCAGGAAGACGGGATATGGCAAGCGATACATGCATTCAGGGGATAAAAGAGCTTGGAGAATCAGAAGAGTTGAAATTAACACACATAAGACTGATATGTGCAGATCCGGCTGTCAATAGAGATACGTGTGCACTCAAGATTAAAGAATATGTAACAGAAGATACTGAACTTTTGGAAAATGCAGAATTTAAGAAATTACAAAAAGAATATGGAATTAAGGCAGAAGGAGGAAATATATGGGTAGGAAGATAAAAAAAGTAATAATGATAGCAGCGTTTGGTATGGTGACCGGAGGACAGATTGCTGATCTGTTACCGGAAGGAAATGTGATGCAGGTAGAAGCGGGAAGTCGAAAGCAGATTATAAAAGTAAAAAATAAAGGAAAAGACAGTAAGAAAGAATTTGACAAGGACAAAGACAACGCCAAAGATAATGAAAAGGATCTGGTAGAAGAGGGAGAAAAAGAGGACAGAAAAGATTCGGAGGAAGATAGAGAGAAAGACGATAAGAAAGATGACGGGAAAGCTCCGGAGAAGGGTGATGAAAAAGATGACGGGAAAGACTCGGAGAAGGATGACGAGAAAGAGGATGGAAAAGATCCGGAGAAGGATGACGAGAAAGAGGATGGGAAAGACTCGGAGAAAGATGACGAGAAAGATGACGGGAAAGACTTAGAGAAAGACGATGAAAAAGAGAATGGAAAAGATCCGGAGGAAGAAGAGATAAAAATGTATCATGCGGAATATGAGGATCCGGATGGTCAGAATGGCTATTATATCAGTGCTCCGACCGGAAAGATCACACATCTGAGTAAGAATGGCGTGACCAGATACCTTTTTGAGAATGGAAATGGGGAAAGGCAGGAAGGTACGCTGGAAAAATTAAATGAATCCTGCTGGTTGAAACAATTGAATTTTGCAGATGGAAGGAATGAACTGGAAGTATGGATGGAAGATGAAGAACATCATCAGATTGAAAATTCAGAAAGCAGAAAGGCATTCTGGATAGACAGTGTAAGACCGGTGATCGGTCTGGAAGTGTCCGGAGGAGCAGATATTTGGCACAAAGAGGTAGCAGAGGTAGTGGTAGAAGCTTCTGACGGGAGCAATGGAAGCCAGATCGCGGAAATTGTCTGTAAAACAGGAGAAAAAATAGTTGGGAAAATCAGTAAAGGAGCAGAAAAATTTGTCATTACAGAAAGTTCACAGAATGGGGAAAGTACCCCGGTAACAATTATTGCTACAGACTATGCGGGAAATCAGACGGTGGTAACGGATCGGGTTTTTGTTGACAGAGATGCACCGAAAGCATTGATACAAGGAGTGGAGGATTATACGATTACCAGTAAACCTGTACAAGTCAGCTATCTGGCAGAAGAAGAGAATGTAATTCAGACGGTGCGGGCAAATATTTTAAAAGAAGATATCGATGGGAAAAAGGAAGAAACAGAAATCACAGAATGGAAAACAAAAAGCAGGAATGAGTCTGGTGATACAAAAAAAGAAAGTGTGCAGACACTTGCAGAGGACGGGCTGTATAAACTCCGAATGAATGTAACAGATATGGCAGGGAATGTCAGTCATGCCGAGAGACAGCTGATTATAGATAAAGAAAATCCCGTTATTGCACATGTAGATGAGTTGGATGGAAAGTATTTAAAGAAGTTTAGCTGGAATTATTCTATCGAGGAATCGATTAAGGATTTTACGAATTATACATATGTAATGAAAGTGGACGATGCATTTTACCGGCCAGGAGAAAAGATTGAAAAAGAAGGGGTACATGTACTGACAATTGAAGCTTTTGATTCAGCAGGAAATAAAGGAGAAGCAAAAGCAAGATTTACCATCGATCATACACCGCCGGTGATCGAGTTTGAGGAGATAGAAGATGGAGAAAAATATGAAAAAGAAAAAACATTTTATGTCAGAACAGAGAATCTGGAAGATCAGATTGAATACATTAAAATTAATGGAAAGAAACAAAACAGGAAAAAACAGAAGAAGGAATATGAAATTCAGCTAAATGAGGCAAAAAATTATGAAATAGAGGTAAAAGCAAAAGATTTTGCGGGAAATGAAAAAGTTTCACAGATAGGATTTGAAATATACGAGGAAAAGAGTTTGTGGCAGAAAATTGTGGAACCGGTCAGAAAATATATTTTTTATGGAAATGAAAAGGTAATACAGGATGAAAAAATGGTCAAGGAAGATAAAAAGGAAGGAAAAAAGAAGAACATAATTTTATGGGAGAGAGCTGTTTTATTTGGCGCATTGATTGTTGTAGGAATATGGAAACGGGAAAAAGTGAAAGAAATCTGGAAAAATCTTTCATAAAAGGGAGGATGCCGGGTAACTACTTTCGCAGTTCCCGGCATGTATTATGAAAAAGTTTATTCCAAATAGTATTTACATACTAGATAACGTCTTTTGTATATCAAAGGATATGAGAGAAATTCTAAATCGCCATGTGTTCGGAAGTAGCTACCAAGTTCTCTGTATTTCTTTGATAATTATAGTATAAGAAAGACCTATGAAGAAAGAATGTTAAAGTAATGAAAGAATTTTGAAGGATAAATGAACAAATTGTGAACACAGGATTTTACAAAGATTTTGTTGGAAAATAGCGAAAAATAGATTATACTAATAGAAGTCAAATTGTAGAAAGAGGAGAAAATGAAGAATGAAATATATTTCTTTTGCCATTCCGTGTTATAATTCACAGGATTATATGGCCCATGCGATAGAAAGTATTCTTCCGGGTGGAGAAGATATTGAAATAATTATCGTAAATGACGGATCAAAGGACAGAACATCAGAGATTGCTCATGAATATATGGAAAAATCCCCTACTATTATTAAAGTAGTAGACAAGGAAAATGGTGGACATGGAGATGCTGTAAACTCAGGGCTGATGCATGCAACCGGTAAATATTTTAAGGTTGTAGACAGTGATGACTGGGTGGACGAAGATGCACTTCATAAAATATTAGATGTTTTACGCCATATGGAAGAAGATGGAATGGAACTGGATATGTTGATCGCTAACTATGTGTATGAAAAAGTTGGTGCAACACATAAGAAGGTGATTCATTATCGTAACGTATTGCCACAGGATGAGATTTTCCGTTGGGATGATATGGGACATTTCCGTCTGGATCAGTATATTCTGATGCACTCGGTTATTTACCGTACAGACATGTTAAAACTGATCCAACTTCATCTGCCAAAGCATACATTCTATGTGGACAATATTTATGTATATTACCCACTCCCGCATGTACGCAAAATTTACTATATGGATGTAGACTTCTATAGATATTTTATTGGAAGAGAAGATCAGTCGGTTAATGAGAAAGTAATGATCAAAAGGCTGGATCAGCAGATTTTTGTCACAAAGACGATGATTGATATGTATCAGCTTAAAGATATTGGAAGTAAGAAATTAAGACAGTACATGCTTAATTATCTTGCAATCATGATGACAGTTTCTTCTATTCTTTGCATCCGTTCCAAGGATAAAGAAAATCTGGAAAAGAAAAAGGAATTATGGCAGTATCTGAAGAAAAAAGATATGCGAAGCTTTATCAGAATCCGTTACGGTATTCTCGGACAGACAATGAACATTCCGGGAAAATCAGGACGTAAGATATCGTCATTGGTTTATATTGTTGCGCGGAGATTGATTGGATTTAATTAATTTCTATTTAATGCATTAAGCGGTTGATACCCGGCCGGAAGAAAAGGAAGAGAGTCCCGCTGCGTGCTGATTCAATCATGGAGTATTTCTAAAGCATAAAAATTGTCCTAAAAGCAGCAGTCAAAAAAACATAACTCGCAAGCTCAGACAATGATTTTTTGACTGCTAACGGCCAATTTTGATGC
>NZ_JAMOYX010000059.1:0-15099 GCF_023669465.1 Dorea sp. MB18-49 | reverse complement strand
TACTAAAACGATGTCTTATATTATAGCATTCGCATATTAGCACCACAATAAAAAATTATGCACCAATAATTTTATTGAACAGCTCTAACAGTACATCTTTCACACCGCCAGCATTGAATACCAACCCAACAGCAATCAAGGCAACTAACTGTCCCTAAGTCTGCAAGGTCAGCGTTCTTCGGGTCTAAGATGTAAAGGACAGCGTTGGTATACAGTAAGGCTTCAATGAACGTCAGCAGAAAATAGGTTTTACCGCCACCAGTCCCAACAGCAATCAGAGCGTGAGGGAGTGCGACATATTCCCAGACAAGATTTTTCATCAGTCTACACATTGTTCCAACAGATAGACTTGTTTGTAGTTTAGTTCCTTGTGAGCTTCGCCATACTGTTTGACATACTCTAAGGTTTTCTAGCCTTGTTGTCTTTATGAGGTCGCACCCTTAGCTGCTATATTATAAAATTCTCCGACATACGACTGAAGGTATTTTTTTACTTGCTCCCAATTAATATTTCGTTTTCCCCCATATTTTTCTTTTCATTTGCACTCCTCACCCACATTTTACACGCATTGCATTATATGTTTTCTAAAAAAAATAAGTCTTACGACTCATTTCCTTTAATCATATATTCCACTTCCGCCCGATATTTCATCAAACGTAAAAGATACTCCGGAAGTTCTCTCTTCTCAGCTTCCCAATCTTGAACAGTGCGATACGGTATACCATAATAATCACTAAACTCTCTCCTGTTCATTCCCATTTTTTCCCGTAATTCTTTTACTTCTTTTCCTCGACTCATTAAATCACCTTCCAGACGCATTGCGTTATTAAAATAATAATTCATGTATAAATGTCTGTCAATGACTATTTTCTATACCTCCGATTCAATCACAGCTTATCATACTTCGCACTCTTCCCCTTAGCCTTCTCCACCGGATACTTCTTTGCATTCACCTTGATTTTCTCCCGCACGATCTCATCCAGATCCAGTCCGCAGGCATCTGCCATCAAGACACAATAATTCACAACATCCGCCAGTTCTTCTCTTATCTTTTCCTGTTTTCCTTCATTTGAGATATCCGCACCGCTCCACTGGAATACTTCCAGTAGTTCTGCTGCCTCCAACGAAATGGAGATTGCCAGATCTTTCGGATTGTGGAATTGTTTCCAGTCTCTGTCATCTCTGAATTTTAGTATTTCTTTAATTGTTTCTTCTGTCATCTTAGTTTTCCTCTTCGATATATTTACTAAAGTATTCTCTTAATTCATCATCGCACACATACAAATATGTTCCTTTGATTCCTCTGGTCATCAGCACATAATACACATTTGTGATGTATTCTTTCAGTTCTTCATATGATGCCGTTATTTTACCATTTTTATCAAAATAACATTCTGACCGGATAATGATCTGTCCTGTTGTTTTATCATATCCAATATCATTTCCGAGAATAACAAACGCATAGTTCAGATCATAACCTTGAATGGAATGAATACATCCCACCTCATCGATTGCTTCTCCTGTATGAACCCATCCTTCTGTACAATGATTCCACATTCGTTTTACACCTTGTATCTCTATGTCCTTTTTGCTCCGGTCATTTTTACTGATCCATGGCCATGCATATCCTGCTACCATTCGGGAAAGCCCTGCTTCCTCCTCTTTGGCATACATATCTTTCTCAAATTTTGAAAAATCAGAGTATAATTTCAAATCATATTTTTTTGAATGATACTTCCGGTCAGCGGATCCGGCCAATAGATCCTTTATGAATGCAATATAGTCATTTCCGCCCTGCACCCTCATCTGCGTTGCAAGAGTAAAATACGATATTGTATGTTTTTTATAAGGATTTCTCATTTTTTCTTCGAATCTTTCATAATCAATGCCTGACGGACCAACCACCTGATTGTAATCGTAGAATAATACTGCACACTTCGATTGTTCCAATATCCAGTCTAGTTCGTCTGCATCCGTTGTCATACCCAGCCGCTCGCAGCTTTTCTTGAAAGCTCCCCTATAGGAAATATTTTTATATTGATGAAGTCTGTGTGCTTCATCGACCAGTAAGATATCATATTTTTTCTTCGTGATATCAGACGGGGACAGTACCTGTGATGGCGTCAATCCATAAATACTTCGGAAGATGAATTTCATCGTCTTTCTGAGCGAAGTCTGCGGCACAACGAATCCAATCTTTTTCCCGGCAAACTCTTCGCTGTCTGCCAGGTATTTCATAAGATATACCGCCACAATTGTCTTACCGCTTCCCGGCATTCCATTTACTACTACACGATTCACATTTCCACTCTCAATCTGCGCAAGTATATCTTCTACTGCTTTCCGCTGGCTGTCGTTCAATTCTTTATATGGAGAATATTTGAATAGATCTGAATTTTCAATTTCTTCCAGCGAATGTTTGACCAGTTTTTCTTTTTGCAGCTGACGCCAAAGCAGTTCGAATTTTTTATCATATTTTCCTTTCTCATAATACTGCTTATCTGCTATTCCGGAATTCTTATTCGTAACCTGGAATAATTCGTCTGCGACAATATACTGAATCAGCTTGGATTCATAATCAAAGGTTACCGATTGATTAAACAATCTGGAATATATGAAGTGGACCTTATTAAATATTCGCTTTTCTTCATTTGTCGTATGCTGTGTCATTCTGGTTTTTACATGATTGGATTCACCTATATAGGCTTTCTTTCCATTTTCCAGAATATATAACATTGGCCAGTTATCCAGATATTCTTCATTACTGTATTTATTATTTTTGAAATCTCCTTCAATTATTTTGAACATGGTATTTCTCCGGTGTATTTATATTTGTATGGTTTCGAATTTCCTAATATTAATTATACTTCGCTGACCATTAACACACAAGAAGAAGTCATATTTCTACGACTTCTTCCATATCTATCACTGGATAATCCAGGCTGTTTCCTCCTGTTCACTTTTCAGACTCTTTTTACAGATCTTGCAGATTGTTCCTGTCGGTGTAACTAATACCACCTTCGCATATGCCGTGTCTCCAATCTTGTCATACAGACGACCTGCACTCATAGACTCTCCGATGACTGTATAAGAACTATTTGCCACATAACCAATCTTTCCGAGACCTTCATATGTCACTTTGATTGCTTCCTTGTCATATTCATTATCCGGTTCTTTTTCTAATCTGATCTTCATACCTTTCTTCAGAAAATCATTTCCGAAGTAGTGTTTTGTTCCTGTCAGGGTGATAAATATTTTTGCCATTGTGTGTGCTCCTTTCGCTTTGAAAACGTGTTCATCTGAATTTGATTTGTTGTCTTATAATTACTTTTATCTCCCGGAATTCTGTTTTATTCCCTTTGATGTGTATAGTATAATTCAGGTGGTGGGGCATAATATTCTCACCTCTTTTTATTTCCATACATCAAAAAAGGAAATCAACCGCAGTCAATTCCCTCTTCTCATCATCAATCATACACCCTTTTCAACACTTCCAGATCAACCTCAAGCTCCCTGTCACCATCTCTTACCCTGGCAATCACCGGTACCCCCGTTAATCTCTCGATCATTTTCTCATTATCTTCCTGCATCGCCCCACCCGAGTAATGATTCAGAATGATTCCTTTTACATCCATTCCGTGATTCCGGATGTATTCTACCGTCAGGACAACCGCATTGATCGTGCCAAGTCCGGCATCTGCGATCACCAGAGTATTCAGATGCAGCATTTTCACAATATCTTCCAGCAGGATCTCATGTTCTTCATCCCAGCGGATCGGACATACAATACCGCCGCTTCCTTCTACCGTGACATAATCGAACGCTTTCTTTACCCTGTCAAAATCTGCTTTTACCGTTTCCGGATCAACCGGATTCCCTTCTATTCTGGCAGCCAGATGCGGAGACACCGCATTTTGATACAGATATGACAGTAAGCTGCTGTCTTCCTGTGTGATACCGGCAATCTTCTTTACATAGCCTGCGTCACTTTCTTCTATGGACTCTGCACCTGATAATGCAGCCTTATAATAGCCTGCATGGATTCCTGCATCCGCCAGCTTTTTCACGATTAATGCTGTGACATACGTCTTTCCTACATCTGTGCCTGTGCCCGTCACAAATATTCCTTTTGCCATAATCTCATGCCCCTTTTTTATTAACTCAGATAAAATCCGCTTTTCCGCATTCTAAGTCCCACACCGGCTGCCAGCAGACATAATACAAAATCTCCAGGCATATCTAATGGGAAGCAGGACAAAAAGATCACGCCCAACGTTGCCGGTGTATGTGCATAAAAGTTTAAGATTATAAATTTATACACGATTCCGATTGCATATGTCACAACAAATCCGGCCAGACAGGCAAGCAGATAGTTCTTGTAACTTGCTTTCAGCTTTTCGCATACTTTTCCGGTTACATATGCGCTTACAATGAATCCGACCAGATAACCAAAGCTTGGCCGGAATATGTATCCGATTCCTCCGCCTGCTGCAAAGATTGGTACTCCGACAAGTCCCAGTAATACATAACATCCTACAGATATTGCTCCCTTATCAGCCCCCAGAATCAATCCTGCAAGCAGTACGAAAAAGAACTGAAGTGTGAAATAATCCATATATGGAACCGGGATCTGGATAAATGCTCCTATGGCAACCAGCGCTGCGAACATTCCGCATAATACCATACTTACGGTGGATAATTTTTTTGTTTTTGTGTTCATTAAATTGTTAACCTTCCTTTCCGTTTATGGTTAACAATTTATCGTATTTCGCTTTGATTGTCAACTTATTTTTCTTGCAAGTTTACAATCGTGTTCTTGTTTTGCTATTTTAGAATCCATTTCCTACTCCCCATACTGCTCCATAAGCCTCCGGGCCTCTCCCCGCATCTGCTCCACAACCTCATCCGGTCCAATGATCTTAACTGCTTCCCCCAGCGAGAATACCCATCCCAGGAACTGTTTGCTCACATGCACGTCCACATTCACCCGGAAATAATCCTCATCTTCCGGAATCATCATCACATCTTTCCCGAACCGGTCAATGATCACGCCCGCAAGGCTGTTATTTACCAGCATCTTTACAGACGTTTCCTTTCCCCTGAACATTCCGAAACTCTTCTTGGCATAATCCGCCATATCCAGCTTCTTGAAGTGTTCTCTTCCCTCGCGGGATTCATCCGACATCCGGATATGCAGCATCTTATCCACCCGGTAATGCTTGATCAGCTGCGCCTCTGTATCATATCCGATCATATAATAATTCTCATCATCCCAGGACAATCCCCACGGGCTGATATGATACCATGCTCCTCCGTGACGCAGTTCCATCTCTTTCTTCACATTCCACTGGAAATACTGGAACTTGATCTTCTTATTTTCAGAAATCGCATTGTGGATTGCATCGACAGTATAATAGATGCTTTCATTCATCGTCTTAATTCTTCCGGATACATACACCTGTCGCTGCAGCCTCTGTGCATCGTATTTGCTGACCAGCTTTTCCAGCTTTTTTATCAGTGTGTTGGTCTTCTTCTCTGTAATGAATTTGGAAGACTGGATGGAATCTACCAGAAGCTTTAATTCCGGCAGTTCGAATGGGCGGTTGACTACGCGGTAATGATAGCGGTTGCCGATGGGTTCGCCCTCTACCTCGATCCCGAGTACAGACAGATCACGCAGATCTGCATAGATTGTTTTGCGATCTGCGGTCACTTCGTATTTTCCCAGTTCTTCCATGATTTCCGGCATGGTAATATAGTGTTCATCATCTGTATTTTCCAGCATGATCTGTGCGAGACGGTATATTTTTAGCTTTTGATTTGTTCCTTTTGGCATAATCACATCTCCTCCACCAACATCTCCTGATACACGGCAGTCCCATACTCTTCGATCCTATCCACCACCGGTTTCAATCTCCCATCCGTAATCCGCTCCAGTATCTTCATACGCTTCGGCGATATCACTTCCTCTGACCTGCACTTCTCATAATCCGCCGTTTCCATATGCCAGTAATGAAATTCTCCCTTATAATACTGTGATAATTTCTGTGCGATCAGTATTCCTTCCGGGTCAAGGTCACCCGCATAATATACCCGGATTCCCGACTTTGCAAATAGATCCATCTGTATCATCTGATACAGGAAATTTCCTGCTGCAGTTCCATTGTCAAATGCATGCGAATTTCCTGTCAGCATGGTGAGATCCTACTGGCACTGTTCCGGTCTGTAATCCGCAAAAAGCGGGTCCTGTATCATTTCTTCATAGACCTCTTCCTGATACAGCCAATATTTTAATTTCTCATAATGCTCGAAAAAGATACGCATGATACAGCGGTATCTGCTTACGTTGTCGGCATTTAAATATTTTGCTTCTGTCAATGGCTTGATTAATTTATCTGATACCTGCATAGAACTTCTCCTTCTGGTTAATTAAGTTCAGTATAGCACATGCGTTGGAAATAGATTCCATAGTTCTTTGTTTTTCTGAAAATTCTGCCTTGATTTCTAATCATTTACATAATCATAATAATCCGCCTCGCTGGCAAATAAGATATATTCGCCATCTACCATTCCCATGTAACCGTCACCTGTGTTAAAACCTTTCATTGCCAGTTCCTCCATTTCTTTGAAAAATAATGATTTTGATTTGTTTTCCCTTTTATGTCTATAGTTTATAACATCAGATGGGGTATAAAATTACCATCAGTAACAAAAAATACCCGAAAAGATTTCTCTTCTCAGGTATCTTTATCTATCCCTATTCTATTTTCGCTGATTATGGGCATCGGTTTCTCTCCACCATCTACCCATTCAACCTTTTCAGCTGCTTAAACTTCTGCCTTCTTAATAATTCCGACACCAAGCGGATACGGTCCTGTATGCACACCAATCGTTGCTCCAATCTGGTAGATTCCGATCTCATCGATTCCAAGCCGTTCTTTTATCAGATCCTTTATCATCTCACGGAATCTGACTGCCTCGTCATAGTCATAACCATATCCGATGCAAAAATTATATTCACCAGGTTTTGCATCGATCTCGTCCAGATAATTTTTCGTCATATCTACAACCTTTTTCATAGACTTGATACGGTTTCTTGCCAGTCCGGAACTGAAGATTTCCCCTTCTTTTAATGTAATCATCGGTTTTATCCCCAGTGCTCCGGCAGCTATCCCGGCCAGTTTACCGATTCGTCCACCATGTCTCAGATAATCAATACTTCCGATTGTAAAGAAGATCCGTCCCGTCTCGCGTATCGGAAGAATTTTCTCCACAATTTCTTCATATCCCAATCCCATATCACGCAGTCTGCATGCTTCTAACACGAAAAGCCCCTGCAGTACTGTATTCACCGTTGAGTCGATCAGCGTAATCTTTGCATCCGGGTACTCTTCTTCGATCATTTCCTTTGCGACAGTTGCCGACTGCAGTGAACCGCTGAATTTGCGGGTAATACAGATGCAGATAACCGGAATCTGCTCTTTCACACTTTTTTCGAACACCTGATAGAAGTCATCCACCGATGGCATGGAAGACTTCGGAAATACATCCGGGTGTTCCACCATTTCGTTATAAAAATCTCTGACCCCTAATTCCACCATTTCCTTCTGATATGTCTCACTGTCAAAAGACACATAGAATGGCACAACCTCTATATCATGCTCTTTTGTAATCTCCTGCGAAAGATCCAACGATCCGTCACTGACAATCTGCACTTTCTTCTGCATATCCATTACCTCTCTACTTATATGTTCTGTAAAAATAAATTTCTCATACATTTTACATGTAGTTTTCAATACTACATTCTTGGAAACGTAGAACAGTATAACACAGGGTATCTCAAGTGTATATAACTATGCTTCATACTTTCTTAAAATTTTATACTTTTTAAGGAAAAGGCATAGCCGCAGCTTCCTGTAAATTTACCGGGATTTTTTCGGAGCATTTTTCAAAAAATTTTTTACAAGCTTTTTTTGAAAGCTTTTTCTGAAAATCTATTGACTTGGAGTCCGCTTCAAGTGCTAGTATGAACTCAGAAACTGAAAGGAGATCTTAGAAATGTACAATAAAAAATTAACATTAAGTAACGGTGTGGAAATTCCTCAATTAGGACTTGGAACATAGTTCATCGATGATGATAAAGTCGCTGATGCAGTCAAAGCTGCTGCCGATCTCGGCTACAGACATTTTGACACTGCACAGGCTTACGGAAATGAGCGTGGTGTCGGCGAAGGAATCCGTACATGTGGTATTCCGAGAGAAGAATTATTCGTTGTATCCAAAGTTGCTGCAGAGCATAAAACTTATGAAGATGCCAAAGCAAGCCTATGGTAAATCAGATTCTTCTTCACATCAGCAACACTCCTCTGGAACTTATTGAGTACTGCCAGAAGAAGGGTATCGCTGTAGAAGCTTACTCCCCAATCGCTCATGGCGAGATTTTACACCAGCCGGAGATTGCCTCTATGGCTGAAAAATACGGAGTATCTGTTCCACAGCTTTGCATCCGTTATACACTGCAACTCGGTGCGATTTCACTTTCTAAAACCGGTAATCCGGAACATATGAAGACAAATGCCGATGTAGACTTTGAGATTAGTGCCGAAGATATGGAAGTTCTGAAGAATTTCAAACATATCGAAAGCTATGGAGAAAGCAGCGGATTCCCGGTATACGGCGGAAAACTGTAAATTATTCAAAAAAGAGATAAACATATTATAAATCAAATATTTAATCAAAATATTTTCTGATCATAGAGAGGTTACTAAGATGAACAAACCATATATTATCTGCCACATGATGACTTCTGTTGATGGCAGAATCGACTGTGCCATGACATCCCAGCTTCCGGGTGTCGAGGACTATTATAAGACACTGGACGAACTGAATGTTCCGACTACCGTGAGCGGCCGTGTCACTGCGGAACTTGAGATGGCTGAACCTGGATTCTTCGAAGCAAAAAATTCTGAAACATATACCCAGGAAGGATTTTCTAAAAAAGCTGATGCCAAAGGCTATGAAATTATCGTTGATACCAAGGGAAAGCTTCTCTGGCCGGATGCCTCTGATATGGACAAGCCTTACCTGATCATCACAAGTGAACAGGTAACGAAAGAATATCTGGCATATCTGGACGGACAGCATATCTCATGGATTGCCTGCGGAAAAGAACGGATCGATCTCGTACGTGCCTGCGAGATCCTCGCTTCTGAATTCGGCGTAGAACGCATGGGTATCGTCGGCGGTCCTGCAATCAATACCGGTTTCCTGGATGCCGGACTTCTGGACGAGATCAGCATCCTGATGGGTGCTGGAATCGATGCCAGACGGGAAATGCCTTCTGTCTTCGACGGCTTCGCCATGGATCATCCGCTGGTACATCTGAAGCTTACAAATGTGCAGAGATTTGACAGTGATGCGATCTGGATTCGGTATAATGTATAATTATTGTATAGTTATTGCATATCTATCGTATGGAAATTTAAGTGAACTGATACTACCAAGGGCAGTGCTGATTATCATTGTAATCAACACTGCCCTTATTTTCATCGTCATGTTTTCGGGAGAAGCTGCCAGTGGCAGGCTCTCTGTATTTCTCTCTATTCTTTTATTCCGCATTCTCTGTATCCAGAGATTTTTCAATCTCCTCTATAATCTGCACTGCTTTTTCTGCTTCATCCGCCTCTGCCCAGATATCAACGCCGTATACTCCGAATCCGGCAACTCCATATGCTGCTACACTTGAGCTTGGTTCCTGTGTGAATGCAGCAATTCCATTTTCTTTTAGCATTTCTACCAGCATCTCTGCCTCAATGATATTTTCTGCATTGTAGATTTTTTTGCATCCTGTTGCTTTCATGAGAATCCCTCCTTATCGTTTTAATCATTTTCCGAATATAAGCATCGTCCGATAATCTTCACAGACTTTCTCCTGTGTAAAGATTCCTTTTTTCGAATGCCAGAGAAAATATCTGTCATTATACGCCTTCTTTGTGGCCAAATCAATAATCTGAATTCCTTTATTTTCCGGATGTTCCTTATCCGCCGTGACAACCTCCATATAAATATAATAAGTCTGATTTCCTTTTGTTATTTTTGCACCTGAATCCATTATACGATAAAAATTTCTGTCCTGACTTCCTGTTACTCTCATTAAAATACTATCCTTATCAAGAGTTCCGTCTTTTATTGTCTCGCTGTAAAATTCAAGAAATTTGTCCGGTTGCTTTTCAAATTTTTCTCCTGATACATTTTTTGCAAATAATTTTTCTATTTTCTTCTTATCATTCTGATTGCCGCATCCAGAAAATCTGTAAGGATTTCTGTAAACTCTCCGTGATCTGATCTGAATAATCTACTCAGAAATGTTTTCCCGCATCCAGATATCAATGTTACAACCAGCATAAATGTTATTCTTTTTTTCACCATCCGTCCCCACTGCTCTCAGGATTTTACATCTTTTCATAATACCCCAAAGCTCTTTCATATAGTTCTCTACATTGCCGTTCATCTCCATATGCCAGACAATCACATTGATTTTATTCCCAGTCAAATTCATCAATAGCATCTTTGATTTCTACAGAAATCGATTCCTCATTTTTTAATTCTCTAATAACTTCTGCAAACTTATCACGCTGTGGATTATTAATATCATTGTAACACCGATGAAGCATCCAGATATTGTGCGGGGTTGGTTTTTCACTTACTGAAGCAATTAACAGTTCTTCATACCCATTTTTATAGAACTGCTCAACAAAATGTACCAGTTCTCCCGGCATTCCAAAATCTACCGAGGGATTGTCCGCAATAATTTCTAAAATCGGTGCCACCAATTCGTAAGGATTAGAATATGTATTTATAGCATCCACTACTTCGTCATCAATATAATACTCTTCATATGGTTTTGCCGCCGCTTTCAGTGCACCAATAATTTGTTCCTTAGTCATATATTTCTCCTCTTTCAGAATTCTAATCTGTCTTTACTTCATCCTATCATAATTTATCGGATAATTCTATTCTTGACCTTATAGAGAACAGCCAAAAATCATGACTTTATGATTCCTGTCATTCACTCATTTTACGCTTTAATAATTGATATATTTTCCTGCCATCTTTTCTGCCAAATTGATGAAGTGCTCCCATATACAAGTCTTTCTTCCCCTGATGTCTCTTTGCACTCACAAAATCAATAATTTCCGCTGATTTGCATTCATATTCTGTTCCAGTCAGAATATTTTTCAATTCTTTTTTTATTCTGTTACCTTCTTCAATCCGGGCACTCTCTGCAGACAAATCTAATAATAATTTTCGATTCTGTATTTTCTTTCTTCTCTCTGCATCCTCCGGTGCATGAAATAATGTAAGTGCATTTTCTATATTTCCTGCTTTGACAATTTGAATCCGATTCGCATTCTGATCCGCTCCAAAGAAATCAATAACGGCCTGAAATCCTTTATCATTGCTTATGATTGCAATCTCATTTTCTCCTCTTTCACTAATGATTCCACATTCTGCCGCAATATAAAAATCAAGTGCATTCTTTCCTGTACCTTTTTATTTTATAACCCGGAATTCACAGCCACTCTCTTTAATCTCCTGTATATAATCATATCGTATTTTTCCGCAGTTTTTGCTATAGAAGATTATTAAAGTGTCATCTCTACATAACACATCCGTTCCCTTTAATCCATTAGAACCATTTACATTCTCATAATCAACTAATATTGTTGGCATGATTATCACCCCTTGCCAATCAGTTACGTATATACCTTCCAGACTATCTTGCTCATGAATCCGCATATATACCATTGGTATATTATTTTTATCATATACCAATGGTATTGTCAAGCTGATTATGCTAAAATATAAATATCAAAATTTCAATCATAGTAGGAGTATCAGTAAAAGCAATGGATATTTTAGATAAAGAACGATTAAAAGAATGTCGACTGAAACTAGGGATAACCAAACAAGAGGCTGCCAAAAGAATTCAGATTTCTCAACCTGCGTATCTGCGATACGAGGCCGGTTCACGTAACCCTTCTATACAGATTATTTCTAAAATGGCTGAAGTTTTTTCAACATCTACAGATTATCTTATTGGAAAATCTGCAGATTCAAGTCCGAATAGACTAGTCGTTGAACAAAGTGACACTCCAGCGCTATTTTCTCTCGTTGAAACATGCAAAACTCTAAACGCGGCTCAACTAATGCGGCTCACGGCTTATGCAAAGGCATTATCAAATGTTACTTCTGATAGTGAAAAATAATTTCCAGAGATACTATTGGAAATCCTTCTACAATATATAACAGTCGAAACTTTTGCCATGGCAACGAAAGGCCTTGATCTACAAGCTGTTTTGCTCATATTTCAAGGTCTGATTTTCCCATGAAAAATTATATTTTTATTTTTAATACAGATCTCCTACATACCCTTCCGATTCCAAATGCATATAACACTCATTCACTTGATCCGCTCCTAAAATCTGTAACACATATTTCATCCCTGTAGCCAGTTCTCTGGTTTTCAGTTCTTCTAACGGGATCCAATATACTTGTCCTTCCTCAGAACTTTTCAGTTCTCCGATGAATTTTTCTGCTTTATATAACATAATCACGCTATGTACACCGTCCTCATGCCAGTGATACAAACCACAAAGCTTCGGCGACTCAATCGTAAGTCCCGTCTCTTCCCACACTTCCCGGATTATGGATTTCTGAAATATTTCATTCTGTTCTACATGTCCGCCCGGAAAAGTTGTACCGGTATAGCTGTCATTCACCTTATCCAACGCCAATACATTTCCTTTATCATCCTGTACCATACACATATTCATAAAACAGACTTTCTCGTTTCTGTTCTCTTCCTTTTCATTCAGTTCTTTTCTTACACGCCTGTTAATAGCTGACCTTTTAGATTTATAATGCCTGAGCACTTCTCCATAAGGAACCCAGATCTCTGCTTCTTCGATTTTTTCATAAACTATATTCACCACTTTTTCTATCTGTCTGTCATTTGGAAATGTGTAATTTTTTGTATAATAGTCTCTGGTTACCTGAAACATCCATTCTGCAATCTTTTCTTTTTGTTTTAATTTTAACTGAGCGTATTTCTTATCCGTCTGCAGTAATTTACCATCTGTCATCTTATGGTTTTTCTGTGACATCGGTATGACCTCTTTTCTTTTTTCTCATTTCTTTTTTGAAGCTTATTTTATCCGCTCGAAACACCTTATCTATGCCAGATTACTTTACTTACATTTCAGTAACTCATCCGTCTCTGATTTCTGCTCCATTGTCTCCATTCAACCATCTGCCCATGTACAGTACTAATATGTGATACTATAGTTCAACTTTGTCTGCAGGTTTCCTTCCTGATAAACTTCCATATACACTTCATGACTGCCCAATTCAACAAACAGTCCAAAATTATATTTAAAATCTTCCTTTTGATCAGTTAAATACATCAATTTATTTCTGTCATTCTCTTTATCATAAGTTTCAGCATTTTTCTTTTTAAATTCAATCACAAGGAGATTATTTCTATTGCTTCGTCTTCTGTGAATTACCAGATCAGGAATAATCTTTCTGTCACTACGCATCATTTTAGGATCATTCATATTCCGATTGTATTCACAATCTAAATCAGCCCATTGAAACTTAGTAAGTGTATTCATTTTATTTTTCATGTAACTTCCTATATGAAAAACCATACATTGTTCAGAAATCATGTCCTCTTCATTGGACATTTCAATTAAATCCCTGTCATTTTTGTAGAATTTTTCCAATGACGCATTTACTAACTTTTTTATATCTTCAAATTTTACTTCATCTTTTGGATTCATTGATCATTCCTCCTGAAAATTTCTTCTTCCACCTTCAACAGTGGCAATTCCATCATCGAAATGCCCTTTAAATTTACAAAGTTTTCTGTTTCGTCGTGCGCATCAATATAAAACATAAAATTTTGTTCTATATCAGTAAAATCATATCCATAAACCATCTCTATCGTTTCGATAATATCATCTGAGTCTTGATAAAAATCAATAATTGTACTTTTCTTTCTTCCATCAAGGTAATAAAATACAGACGTATTTAACAACTGAAAAATATCTTCTTCTGTCCATCCATTTTTCCGAACATATTCCATAAGATATTTATACAGTTCGGTGGAATTTTCAGTATCATTATATAAAGTCACCTGACTATTTTCTTCATAATCTTCAAGTGCCTCATATACTACCAATGGAATTTCTCCGCAACTTACATGCTCATCCCAATTTTTCCCACTAGGTGTATCCGCGTCAAAGTCACTTAAGGTGATATCTTCTATATTTGACATGTTCAAAAATAATACCTTATTATTCATACATGGAATCACCATTAACTCTTCATCAATGCCCTTATATATCATCTTTCGTGTATTACTGTTAATTGGATACCACATATATTTGTCAATTCCACATAACTTGATTCCTACATGTCCCCAAAATCCACTAATTTCATCAAGTGCATCCTTCATATCCATATAATATTCCATTTCACTAAATTGTGGTTCAAAAAAGTATTGATTTGTTATAACATGAGTGCTCGTACGAAGCTGCATCGCAATCTCCCTAAGTTCTGTGATTGTTGCCTTCTCCCCGGCCTCTATCTGTTGTAATCTTTCCTGAGAAATTCCCGTCGCACTCGCCATTTTTTCTGTAGATATTCTTATTATACTTCGAATTTCACGCACTCTATTTGAACT
This sequence comes from Dorea sp. MB18-49, assembly GCF_023669465.1. Taxonomy (NCBI): domain Bacteria; kingdom Bacillati; phylum Bacillota; class Clostridia; order Lachnospirales; family Lachnospiraceae; genus Dorea; species Dorea sp. MB18-49. The sequence goes on along the minus strand of NZ_JAMOYX010000059.1, from coordinate 350 downwards.
GCATGCATTATTTCCCAATAAAATATCTGGTGTTATTTGGAGATAATTCATTATTTTTGACATATGTGTTTCATAATTTTTTTTGCTGGTAATAGTTCCACTTAAAACCTTATCTATTGTCGGTCTGGAAACCCCTGTCTTCTTTGACAACTCTGCTTTAGTACATTTCTTTTCCATTAAAATCTGTTCCAGACGTGTTCCTACCGGACTTCGTCTATCAAACAAATCCTCCAATGTATACATACAGCTTTCCCTCCCTTATATGTCTATATGATATCACTGCTTTGTTTGTGTGTAAATATTTTTTTTAATGTTTTACTTTTATTTTTTTACAATCAATATTATTACAT
>NZ_JAMOYX010000058.1:0-16424 GCF_023669465.1 Dorea sp. MB18-49 | reverse complement strand
ACTATATATAGAATCATCCAAATATGACAAAAAACTTTTGATAATTTCTTCACTGGATAAAAAAGAATTATTCTTCATTTTCTCTGTACCTTTCTCACTTATTTTATATCATTCTTTTTGTAATAAGATCATACGAATCCGGAGATAAATTCATCTGATAAACCTCAACATTATTCTGCTTTGCAAACCAAATTATCTCTTCTTTGTATTTTTTCTCAATTTTTGCACCCAAATAAAATGCCTTTATATTTTCTTTCAAATCTAAAACATATTTACCATTTGGATATTTCAACTTGTCTGGCATTACTTTATTAAAATTTACTGTTACAATACGCCACTCTTTTTCATAGGACCATACATCAGATTTTCGACAAATTGTTTTATATATCCATTTCCCATTTGTATTCGACATATCGCGTTTAGATGTTGTATATCTTTCTTTTGTATATATTATTGGATGCAAATGTTTGTAAAACGTATTGCTTTCATCAAATTCGTATTCTATACAAAAACCTTTATGATTTTGTGCATAATGACTCCACATTAACATCGAATTATAAACTTCTGATAAACACACAACCCTTATAGAATCCTTAATTTCATTCATACAATTATTTAATCCGTTTTGTAAAATATTCTTCAAAGAATCTGAAAGTTTTCCACCATGTGATCGTAAAATTATCTCCATTGCTTTTTCAATATCATCAGAATAAAGAATTCGATTTTTTTCCTCTTTTTTTAATTGAAACCTGTTTTCTAACAATTGTATATATTCCTTCCTATCAAGAAGTTCATCTATTGTATCCGCTTGAAAACAAAATTCACAATCATATGGATCATTAAAGTAAAGTGGTGATGACGGATATACTAAACCTTCAAATGCTTCAAATTTCCATTTTTCAACATTAACCATCCTTTGATGAATATAACTATAATCATTTACTATTTCATTATCAAATGATCTATATCTAAATAATTTTCGTTTCACACACATTATCTCCCCTTTTCTCCCGATACAACTTCGCCGGTCTATGCCCAGCATCCCCCGTCATCTCCCCGGTATCTTCTACCCTATCAGCCACTTTTCTTCGAAACGCCGGAACCAGAAGCTTCGTATCCAGCACCGTCTCATGAATCTGTTGCAATTCTCTCAGTGTAAACTTCTCCGGTAAAAGCCGGAACGCTATATGCGTCTCCGTAATCCACTTGCGAAGCTGTACGATTGCATCTGCAAGAATCAGCTCGTGGTCAAATGCAAGGTCATCGCTTTCTATAGTCTTAAATTTCTTCTTTACATCCCACTTCGAAGTTGTCTCTTCTAATCTTGCATGAAGCTTCTCATCCCCATGTGTCAGGCACAGACTCCATACACCATCTTCTTCCTGAAATGACACATCAAACCACTTCGCATCCGAAGCATCATCTCCTGCCTGGATCATTTCCTGTCCGGCATTGACAAGTGCCATGTATCCATTGCTGATCACCCATCTTCTCGGATCACGGTTTGGATTGCTGTAGGTACCGAACTGTTCCAGGAAATCACAGTTGCAGTTTGTCTCTTCTTTTAATTCACGTTCTGCGGCTTCGCCGATGGTTTCCTTCGGACCAACGAATCCGCCCGGAAGGGCATAACAGCCTTCATATGGTGCCGCACCTCTCTGGATTAAAAGTACCTTTAACTCTTTCTCGGCTATTTTTCTGTAATTATCTTCTTCTTTATCAAACATTCCGAAAATGACGATATCTGCAGTTACGGATGGTTTTGGATATTTTGAATCATCATAAGTCTTTACAAATTCTTCGTTAGCCTTTTGCATTTCTGATTTTTTCCGCATGATTACTACCTCTTTCTTTTTTTGTCCTATATTATTATCTTTATGATAGTATCACTTTGATAGTATGTCAATATACAAATTTACGCACACGAAAAATGTCATCTCATCTTCTAACGTTCTTCGTGTACGTTTATCCTCTTCAGATACTTCACTACCTTGCTTATTTGTTTTTACTGAATCTTTTCACATATACTCTTTACACATATCTCTTTACGCATATCTCTTTGCACATATCTCTTTACGTATACTTCTTCCGCGACAGCCATTTCTGATCAATACACTTCACTTCCCCATCAAACCGAATATGTAAATGCACACCGCCAGATCTCTGATTAATCTTCTCCACAATTCCATGTCCGAATTTCGGATGTGTCACCGCATCGCCAAGCTTATACTGTACCACTTCATCCTTTTTCTTCTGTGCAGTCTTCAGTTGCTGATAAGTATCCCGGACCGGCACGGACTTATCATGAATCCTGTTCTTTAATACCTTATCATAGTCATGATTCATAAGCGCTTCGCCCGCCTTATAATACGGCGTCGGCGCCGCTCCGATTAGAGAACAGCAGTATTTCCACGCACTTCCGTGTGTTCCCGCCTGCCATTTATACTTTTCGGGAATCTGCATATTGTACTGCATGTAATGGGCGTATTCGTGTTTGAATAAATCTATGCGATCCTCTTTGGACAGCGGATTCTTCACACCATATGCAATAAACAACAGCGAAAAATGAAAATGCTCTTTTTCATGTGCACTTCGTCTAGTGTAAGATCCCAGTGTGTCCGTGTCATATCCAAATGTTATCGGCACTTTTGCACCATTCAAATGGAGTTTTCTGTCCAGTTCTTCATATAGGTTCTGTATTAATGCCCGTAAAATCGGGATTTCTTTCTGCAAGCGTTGTCGCAGGAATTGGTCTTCTCGGTTGTAATATGTCATCTTCTCGCACTCTCCATATGCATCTATTTCCAATTCTTCCACACATCCGGCCGATATCCTACCGTTGCCTGCTTTCCATTACGAACAATCGGTGTCTTGATCATCTTTTGATTTTCCAAAATCTTTTCTGCTTTATCTTCCTCTGCTAGATAAGTGATCAGTGCAAGCAGATCTTTATCCTTGCACTCCTGATCGATCAGTTTTTCATATCCTCCGACAGCCTGGCATACCGAATTGAATTCACCTTTACTCAGACCTTTTTCTTTCATATCTACGAACTGGTACTTAATTCCGCGCTCTTTGAAAAATCGTTCAGCTTTTTTGCTGTCGAAGCTTTTCTTGGTTCCGAATATTTGTATGTTCATCCTTGTTCCTCTCTCATTCTTCTCTTTCTACGCTATAATATAACTGTTTTGGACTCTTTGGCTTATCTGGAATACTCAACTTAATTACGCCAGCTTCTACTAATGGATTTACATACGTCTGTATAGCATAAGTAACAGAATTTAACCCCAGATAATCACAAATTTCCTTTCTTGTACGCGGTGTTTTACAAAATACTATTAAATTATTTGTTTCTTCATCATTTGACATATCTTCATAATCATTCTTTGATTCTTTATATAGTTTTACAATAAAACTTCCTCTTTCATCCAAGAATTCTGGCTGTCTTAAGTTATATTTCTCCATTTCCATCCGGATTGTTGGAATTCCTGAATACCTGTTTTCTGTTATTCCCAATGTTTCAAGTGCCGATGCAAGTACCGGATTTCTTGTATCCGGTTGAATTTTTCCTAATTGGTCAATAGTGATTCTTCCATATAATCCACCTGGATTATGTATTTCAATCCTGTCTTCAAACATTATAAGTTGAATCGGCATTCCTTCTGTATGAATACTATAATCACGATGTACTAATGCATTTATAATAGCTTCTCTAACCGCTGTTATTGGATAGTCTGTTCTGTCAGTTCTTCGTCCGGTTGTCGGACTTATAATTGTCTTTGTCCGCATATTGCGTTTCACAAATAATAATGCCTCATCCAACATTTCCGGAATTGTTCCTTCTATTCTCTGATTATCCGAGAATCTTTCCCCCATGTCGCCAAGACTTCCTATTGTTCTCCCAGGAATTACAATTGCCGTAATACACAATTGTGGAAAATATGCCTGTGGATATGGACTAAAAAGCAAAGTCGCACTAAGCGTTACTTTCTCTCCTCGCTTTATGCTCATAAGTTCATAAATACTTTCATTATCAAGTGTTGCTAATCTTCGTTTTCCTCTCTTTAACAGTTCAATATAACGATTCAGTTCTTCCTGATCCAATGACATTAATGTTACTCTCGGAACCTCACGGATATCGTCTTGATATTTTCTTCTATATGCTTCATAACTATAATAATCAAATTTCCAGCCGGGCGCACCACCGTACACTCCCGGACTATCCTATTACTTTCTACAATATAGGCTTTATCGCCTGCTTTATATCCTGCTGCCATAAATGCCTCCTACAAAAGAAAAGGCCAGCTCAAAGGGAAATCAAAGCTGGTCATCCTTACAACCTATTTTGCTGTTACCTTCTCTCGTAAAGCGATACCATCAACAACTCCATTCACGTAATCCTGAGACGCTAATGCACTATGTACTTCCGTAGTTGCGTCCATGTATGCTCCAAGTTGCTGCTTCTGCATATCACTTAACCCTGCTTGCAAATATGATAACAGCCTATCTTCCTGCTGCTTAAGTCGGGTATATTCTTGAGACTGAATATACACACGAAGTGACTCATCAAAATTATCTTTGATGCATTCTTCCAATTCCATGTCAATCACACCTCCAATACCGGGATAAATATTGATCGGCCTGTTTAACAAAATATAAAAAACCCTAGGTAGCGAACCTAATGTTATTAAGTCAAACGTATGTTCTTTTGTCAATTTTAGAATTAAAACGAATCGATTATTGTCTGGATAATATCATTAGCTTTGGCATTAGTATATTTTGCATACAATGCATCAAAAACATGCTCTAGCGTCTGCTTCTGGTCGACTGTAAACTTACTATTAAGATTCAAAACATTATATTTTGTTTTCTTTTTTCCCATATCCATAAGCAGTGATAACTTACTGAGCAGATCTGTATTGGCAACCGAATCAGAATCATCCATATCATAACTATCTAATTCTGTCCCAAGAGAAATGTCCACTCCATCTACATCCGTAACACTTTCATCAGCCAAAAATTTCTTATCGCTCTGAGTTAAACTTCTTTCGTAAGATCGGTGACGTATCTGCCTTGACATTTCATTAGCCCATTCCGTGAACTGACTAAGCAGTTCTTTATAGGCACTATTTTTTTCATAGTCATCTCGTCTTGTATTCGGAATGATATCTTCATTAAAGACAAGCAACTCTCCAACCATCCAGCTATTAAATCGTTCCTCTTTATAACATTTCCTTAATGTATTCTCGTCACCAATAAGAATATTTCCTTGCCTGATCCTAATTCCCTTTATATCTTTATCCAAAACGGTTCCTAAAAAGTTTGTCTCCGCATACCAAAGCATAGCCGTAACTTTTTCGCCAGAATAAAAGGGCACGAAGTTAATATCTGATATAGAATCATTTATTTTTCTTATCCTATCAGCAAGTATTTTATTCTTGTACGGTTTGCAAATATCTATTACCGTACGGTCTGTTCTCAGCTCCACATTATATTCCGCAAGTTCAACCTCCATCTGGACCAACTTTTGTTTTATCATTGAGCCCCATACAAAGTCTCTAGAAAACGGAACCGGAAGATTCTGTTGTAAATACGGGACCACCTCGGAATCATTCAGCAAATCACTTTCTGGGACTACTCCGTAAAGCTCAACTGAAAAGTAATGCTTATTAATACGCTCGGGTATTTCTTCAATTGTGAGAACACTTGATAAAACTTGATCAATCGAATCACGACTGTCCACTTGTGGAGAGAGTAAGTACTTTAATTTTTCAGCATCATATATAATACAGGATGCCTTTTCTTCTCCATGGATAGATGTCAAAAATTTCAACTTCTGACAATATCCTAATCCTGATAATCTTCCAATTCCCCTAAAGCCTCGACTATTAGAATGTCTTTTCTTGGAATTTCCTATATCTATAAGATTTGAGTAAATATCATTTGCTCCAACGCCAGTTCCATTATCTGAAATCTTTATTATCCTTTCAGATTCTGAAACCGTAATTGAGATCTTTTCTTCTCCTTTCTTTAGAATCCCCTGCTCAAGAGCCTCGTCAATTGAATCGGCTGCGTTTTGTACATACTCCCTATATAAGTCTAACGGAGATACATACAATCCGCTTGTAAGGGACTCTAGTGTGAACTTTCCAATTAATAACTGATGCTCCACTATTCTGTCTCCTATAATTCAAATATACTTATCTGATGATACAGTTCTTTAATCTGTTCTTCTATTACAGAAATTATTTGTGTATCACCAGGCTGAGCGCCATTTGTCTTTATTAATACATCTTTCAATTCATCCAAATGTAATAATAGAATTTTTCTTATTGGCGCCTCTTTTAATTCGTATGCGCTGTTCATAATAATCTGCTCCTCTTGTTTTGAAAGCAAATTACTCACGTGAAAATATGGAATGAACTGTAATAATGAGAAATCAAAATCAACTAAGCGTTTGGATTTGTTTGCCTTTATTAGCATCGTTAATTTATCATTATCATGCCCGCTGAACAGATCGATTTTTTTCAACAAATCTGTACATACTTTTTCCCCAAAATTTTCAAGTATACCGGCGATTACTTTGTATCCCGGTTTCGAACTCAGTATCGTTTCAACGATACGAGAATACATAAACGGGAGTTCTTCTAAAATAAATGTGCTAATTATTCTTTTTGTATCCTCCGTGCAATCCGAGAATACTCGAATTGTTGCACTTGGCGTAAGATAAAGAAAATACAATTTTTTCAGTTCTTCATTTTCAATTTTGTCTAACGTTTCCACGCTAAATCTATTACACCCAATATATTCCAGAACTGTATCCTTCTCGAACATCGAATAATACTTCATCCAGGTGTCGATAAGATGTCTATTTTCAGACCACTGTGTATACCGAATCTCTCTTTCAAATTTCGGCTCATCTTTTCTTTCTACAAAATGACCACGTTTATTTAACAATCTTTCAGGCATTGCAAGATACATCACGAAGTCTTCGGCTGTCTTACCAAAATCTGCCTCAAAGAAGGATCTTCCCTGGATACCTTTTCCCTGTGTTGGTATCAACATGCACTGTAGAGCTCGAAGATATTTTGCATTCCAATTAGCACCAATAAATCCTCTTTGATCATTATCTAGCGGAATATATCTCATAGGGAACGAAAAAATAGCAATTTTTCTTCCCAGCTCCTCGGTTAAATTTTCGCCAAGCTCCATAGTCAGGTGCATGCGATAGAATAAGTCCTCTGGTGTATCCGCATGATAAGAGTGCCCTTTACCAGTGAAATCCTCTCCATTGTATAAAAGGTAATTGGACATATGATCAATCCCTGCCCTTGCACACAATGTAATCGCGCGCACATATACATCTTCATCTTCAATATGATCAAAGGCGATACGTGCTGGTTTTATTGCTAATTCTCCTAACCTTTGTGCTTTATGCTCATTAAGTAAAAATGCATCTAACCCCTGGTTGAAATCAACATGTCTTACAACAGTTTTTCCTGTTTTCGGATTTACAAATGTTGCACCTTTTTCAAATCCTAATGCTTTTATCTCATCAATTATTTGATCAAATTTGGGAGATCTCAAAACATTATTATCCATCAACAAAAGGTCTCGTTTTGGTCCAAACTCTTTATCAATTCTCTTAATACTATCTGAAATAGATACATATGGCTCATATGTAGGTTCCAATGTTTTAACCGCACAAAAAGTACAGTTCATACCACAGCCCCTAGTCATATATGTAAAGTATGCATCCTCCGCAGGATATTTATACTCATCCTTTATATCGTCCAATATCCCGTAATCCAAAGGAAGTGTGTCGATACACTCCTCCCCTTTTAATCCAAGGGTACCTTCGTGATTAAGAAGTCCGGTATTATTTATTACAGTAGGAAATTCCTTTGCAATCCACTCCGGCCGCAGTGTTGCCAGGATACCTCCCGTAAAAACCTTTCCGCCTGGTTTTACTACAGACAGCGCATATTGTAATGCTTTTTTTGTATTTTCCCACTCGAAGGTAAAAAGAGTAGTTACATATACTCTATCCCATTTTTTATTTTCTAGTCCCTCCGGTAATCTTCCCTTTGCGAATCTTACATAATCGTGCATGATATAACGATGAAAATACGCAATTTTCATTAGCCCGATTGGTGGGTATTTATTTTTGTATGCCGGTTCAATTAACAATATATCTTCCACGATTAAACTCCTACGCATAGTGAAACCGTCCTGGAGCGCTATCACCAGAACGGTTTCATTATAACCATTTTCTTTTGATTTGTCGATCCCTGACTTCTCTACTATTTTTTCTTATCAATTTCTTTCATTAACTGAGTTACTGCTGTATTAATTTTTCTCAATGAAAATAATATGTCTTTACTATTGCCAACAGCCTCTTTTTTTAACTCATCGCAAAAATCTTTTTCTGAAATTAATCTCTGAAATTTTTTTACTTTTTCATAGTTGTCACCGCTTCTTCCGGTGGCCTCAAAACGTGCATGGGCCTCTTCTAAGTCGATATCACCTTTAATATAATCCTGCATTATATGCGTTGAACTTTTACCCTCATCAGAAGCAATTTTTCCCAGTATATCTCTTACGTCCTGAGCTCTGACAATTTCCCCTGTCTTTACCTGCTTTGCGAAAAACGAATCCATCTCTGGATAAGTGTTTCGATATTGTTTAATGCCTTTGTTCTGTACATACTGCTCATACATATTCCAATGAGATTGATGAGTATCATTATGCTCTACCATCAAGCCATATATCTCACAGTATTTTTTTACAGTTATCGCTGAAATACCCACTTGTTTTCCCAAGGCAGAATCCGAACATCCCAATTCCTTCTTTTGTCTATAAATATAGGCGGCTTGTTCAAATTTACTCCAATCCTTTTTAGGATTTAAATGGAATGTACCGAGAAGTGTAAATATATCTGAGTCAGAAATATCCTCTGGTAATATCTGCACCAAGACTCTAGACCATTTAAGCGGGTCATTTTTTGCTAAGATTCTGTATGCTGCCAGGCGGCTATTTCCCTCCAACACAACATATCTATCTTTTCGTTTGACCACTATCAGCGGCTCAATAAGGCCACCATTTTGCATGATTTGTGACTTCAAACTCTTAACATGGTCCAGTGAACACATTATCTCTTCAATTTCTGTCTGAGTCGGATTATCGTGTCCATTTTCATGCAATACCGAATATACTCTAGGATTATCAAGGTAAAACAATAAATCTTGTTGTAATAATTCTGTTTCGGTAACTTCAAACTTTTTCTGTCCAATAACTCTTATTCCCATACTGCCACCTTATTCATCTACTTCTTCAAATCCCAAAATGCTTTTTACAATATCTCCAAAACTATAATCAGCCACGCCTTGATAATCTCCTAAGCTGATATCTCCCTGTGATAATGCCGCTGCATTTTGCTTAGCTTTCAATAATAAGTCAACCCATTCATCTATACTGTCCTTAATAATAATATTATGAACATAGCATGTTTTTTTCTGTGAAATGCGGTGTATTCTATCCTGTGCCTGCAAATAATCATCTAGGCTGAAACCTCTATCATAGAAAATAACATGATTAGCCATTGTTAGTGTCAGACCTTCTTTTGCAGATGCTGGAGTTGCAAAGAGAATACGAATATCATCATCATGAAATTTTTGGACAGAACGATTTCTAGCATCCATATTCATTTTCCCATGTATTTTTACAGCACCTAAATCCTGATACTTTTTAGTGAAGTAATCTATATTCTCAATAAAATTACTCCATACAATACATTTTTCACCATTTGCCAATATTTTTTGAATAAGTTCATCCAACAAAGGCTCCTTTGCAGATGCTTCGCATTCCTCGTCTACCAATTTGGGATTTGATGTAACCTGTATTAAGCGAAGTAGACGCTTGACAATTGCAGAGGAATCATCAATATATCTTTCACCATCTCTTACCACTTCAGCATATAATTCAGTTCTTATCCGCTCGTACAACTCCTCTTGCATACGATTGAATTCTGTAACTTCCTGTATATATACTTTATCCGGCAGTGTAATGATTCCACTATTTTTTGTTTCGCGAACTGTAAAAGAACTTATCCTATTAAAAATCTGGGAAATATTATCTTCAAACTCTTCCTGTAAATCAGTATTTCTACTAAGTTTATTGCTAAGGTCTGTTTCCTTTTTAAACTCGTTAAAATCAGCCCCCAGACTTTCTCCAAAGTCCAAAAAATATATCTGTGCCCAGATATCATATGGTCTATTGGCTACAGGTGTACCTGTCATTATAATTCTTCGCTGAAACAACGGAGCCAACTCAAAATAGGTCTTTGTTAATTTTGAATTAGGATTCTTCAATTTTGCAGACTCATCAATAATTATCCCGACATTTCTAACTTTCAAATACAATTCGAATTGTTGTTTTTCTGTTTCTAGAGTCTCAAAATTTGTCAACACCACTCTGTATGGTCCACAAAAAATTCGGTAGTTATTATTTTTATCTGTATTTAACACTGCAGGTTTTATCGAAGTATGGTCTTTAAACTCGTTAACCCAGTTTGCAACCAGCTGTTTTTTGGTAACAATTAAAGCAGTATCCATCGAACACTCTGACAGCCAATATAAAAGCACATCAATGGCAATTTTAGTTTTACCCAATCCCTGCTCATGAAAAATCGCAGCATATTCTAAATCTTTCACCGCATCTACAGCTTCTTGCTGATACGGAAAAGCCTTAAATTTGGCTATATATTTAGGCTCTCGTTTTAACTTGTTACTTTTCATAACTATACAATCATTCCAATCGCTTTTACTTCATAATCCCCAGGTATTTCTTTCTTGATTTTTCCAAGAATATTATTTGCCCTGGCCCGGTCTTCAAGAGGAACTGCCAAAACAAATGTTGCATGTCCCTGGTTTAATGAACATTTTTTCAAGTATGAGTAATATTGATTTATACTATGTTCTCTCAAAATGTCATCACTTGTTTTTGCCTCTCCTATAAACATAACACCGTTGTATTCAAAAAATACGTCTGGTCTGTATCCTTCCATTGTCAATTGAGGAAGCGGTCGTCCATCATTAATATCGGTTTCGATAAAATAACTCAACTCCTCCCCAACGCTATCTTTAATAAATCTTAAGGCGTATTCAACTAAAACCTTATGCTTATTTGATTCTCCCATATCAGTTACCATCAATTTCATCTAAGACTATGCTCTGCACTGTCTCAACTACTTTTCGTAGTGCGTTTAATTTTTCCTCATACTCAGCATCTGTTTTTAGCTTAAGGACCTCCACATGTGTAATGTCAAACATTCTCTTTGAAAGTTCATTGGCCAACATCTCGTAGGTAACATTTTTCAGAGAATCCGGTGTGATATCCTCAGCTTCTAAAATTTTCTTAGCCGCAGCCGTGTCATGCTTTAAAAAAGCCTGCCTTGCTCTTTTACTATTCAGAATCTGTGGTAATCGTCTCACGTCTTCTAATCGAGAGAATTTTTCATCTACCATCCATTGTGCAAAATCAGTTTTGTCATATCCATGTAACTGAAGACTTTCCACAACATTCTTTTTTTGTAATTCAACAAAGCCGGAAAATTTCTTTTGATCGAACTGTGTGTCATCCTCACATAGTGGAGCATATATATCTCTCATATCTTTATATGCTTGAATCATGTAGCGAATTTCTGATGCTTTTGAGGATCCACCACAATACGCCAAAAGTTCTTTCATAGGCATTTTCTCTTCGTCCGAAAGAAAGGTTAAATATTTCGCCTTGGCATAAGCATCCCAATCTCTTGGTCCAACCAAATGTGCCTGTAACCGAATTGAGTGCATTTCATTATTTTCGAGATTCTCATAGATGATAGCCCTGATTTTATTCCAATTTCCTGGCACATTGTCCCTAATAAAATCTCTATATATTTGCAGACGAGTGTTACCCTCGATAACTACGTATCTGCCATCCGGAAAGTGATTTACAATAATTGGATTAATGATTCCACCATGCTCCTTGATAGACTCCTTTAAACTTGCACAACTGTCAGTTCCAGTTCCTAGCAGCATAGCAAGTAATTCTCCTGATCTGCTTTCTTCCGGATAGTTTTGTAAATAATTTTGTATACGCGGATTTGTAAAATCCAAATCTAATAAAGCTGTATCAATCTCAGTATATGAACTCATTTAGCGCCCTCCTCTATCTCATCACTATTTTTTCTTGTACGCCTGGGATCTTCAGGCTTTATCGCATTATCAGGTATTAGCCATGTATTTCCCTTCATAATCGCTCCTTCGATCCGCCCATTTGTACAGTATGTTGTTACTCTTCGTCTGGAGAGCCCCCACTTTTTTGCCATTTCGGTTGTTGTTAAAAGTTCCATATACTTCCTCCATATTACAATGACAACATATTTATTATAATCCTTTAGAGGAACACTTTCAATGGAATATCTTGTACAAATGGTAAAATCCGCGGACACGCTTTATGCCGATAAAGTTTCGGCGCACAAGCAGTTGTCCGCGGATTTTACTTACACCCCTTGTGGGGAAATTCTATTCACACCTTTATAATTTTCTTCCAGAAAATATGGTGTATAATAATCATTTTTTATAATAATAATGTCAATTTCTCCATCTTCTACCTGCAATGGTTCTACTACTACCCTTGGACGTACCCCACCTGCAAATTTTTTATCTCTAAGAAAATCAACCATTTTCTGTGTATTTCTTCTGTTAGAATCATTCTTTACATCTTGAATACTACATTCCTTTTCTTCATCGATTCCTATGATTATGTATGCATCGCGGCATTCCATGTTATTTGCCATACAAATAATATCATGCAACAAATCTGCTTGTTTTTCTTTTGAATACCATTCTCTTTTAAAATCCCAATAAGCCCCCTCTTGCTTTTGTGATATTAAATTATAAATTTTTTCTTTTTGTTTATTTGTAACTATTTCTTCTCATACCTCCGCCGATAATACTCCAAACTCCGATACCCAAGCACATCCCCCATCTGCTCGCCAAACGCCATATTCCCAACAACTTCTCCAATTTCATCCCTCAACGCCAACGCATACCCATCCTTCTCCACAAAGAATCCATAATCCGCCGAGTTCCGCACATTTTTGAAAGAAACCGCCGCCTGCTTAAGGATTTCTTCCCTGTGTGCAACGAATAACACCCGTTCATATTTTGCCGAATCAAATGCAGCAAGGTATGTCTTTCCGATTCCGGTGGCCGCATATACAAGTCCTTTCGCCGCACCTTCCATGCGGCTTTCCTGTAACGCATATAGTGCCTCTATCTGTGCTCCCCGCGGGCGGTACAACATTCGGACATTTTCAGCATTCCTGTCCTCTCCATCTTCTGTAGCGTCATATTTCGCCAGATCCCTCGACACCGCCGGCTTCTTCCATGCCTTGGAATATCGTTTTAATTCTTCATCATCTATAATGATCGAATGGTTCAGAAACAGATCTTCAAATGTAGCATAGAACAATTCATAATTCTTTTTGTCCAGTGTATCACTGAATCTGTAATTCCATTCGATTCCTGAAGTTAACGCACTTTTGGAAATATTCGATGATCCGATGTATATTTCATTCGAAGATTCATAATGAAAGATATAAGATTTTGGATGAAATGAGCGTGATGTTTCATTATACAGGCGCAGATCCACACGGTCACCGAGCTCGCTCTTGATCAGATATAAAGCCGACGGCTGTGTGATTCCCAGATAATTTCCCGTCAGGATACGGATCTTCACGCCCCGGTCCAGCGCCCGTTTCATATCATTTAAGAGCATCCGCACACCCGACTCCATCAGAAATGAGACGATGATATCAATCTGCTTCGCCTTTGCCATACTCATTTTCAGTTGATAATATAGATACCGGCTCCGGTCTCTGTCCCCGGTCATTACATTCGTAGATTCGATCTCATATGTATCTATTCTTTCCTCAAAATTAGATTGAGCCATTTTTCTTCTCCCCGCCCCGGACGTACCTCTGATGTAATCCATTGTTCTTCTATCTCTAATTCATCCATGTCCTGAATCAATTTTGCAAATGTCTCTTCTGTCATATCCGTAAAATATCTGCCATTTCGTTCGCCTTCGAATGTTCCGTACTTGAAAGATGTGTAAATGATTCCGTGGGCTCGAAGAGCGTTTGCCATCTTCTTTATAATGTCCCGCAGTTCATTTGCCGGAACATGAAGGATTGACGAGCATGCCCAGATTCCGTCGTAGGCTTCTTTTTCATCCAGGTCCTGGAACAGCATGTGCTTTACCTGGATGCCTGTATATTCGCTTGCAAGTTTGCATAGTTCCTGTGAACCGTCTATGGCAGTGACTTTGCAGCCTTGCTCCAAGAAATATTTTGTGTCGCGGCCGGAACCGCAGCCGTAGTCCAAGATTTCCGCTCCCGGATGCAGTTTGTCCAGGAAGTGATTCTGTATGGTGCCGAAGTCTACGGATATGGTGCCGGTGATGAATTTTTTTGCGTTTTTGTTGTAGTAGTCTAGTGTTGTGGTTGATTTTGTGGTTTCGTTTCTTGCGTTCACGCTTGCCTCCTGAGATTATGTTACTCGTTCCAACATCATTTTATATTAATTATACTGTACTTGGTGAAACGGCACAACTTATCATCTTTTTAATTTTTATAGTTGACTTTTATTAACAAGCAGGTTAATATTATATATAAGAAATGGGTTTAGTGTCGCGTACAATCTTAGGATTCAACCGAGTTGCTCATTTCTTTTTTTATGTCTATAATATCGTATAAATATTTTACCATTTTCCGAATGTCTTACAATCATGGATGCATGAAAAACATTATATCTTTCAACATCTCCATTTTTATTATATACCGGAAGCGCAAAACGCGAATCATATCTATACTAACCATATTTCGCATTTCGATTATGCTTTCCTTCGTTATTTTTCTTGTAATTATTTCCCTGAGCTATTTCCAATAACTCTGGAATTCCTTGCGCTGCATTCGCCTTTGCTTTAGCAACTGCACCTTTTAATTTATATGTATATTTTGATCCTGTATACTCGTTTGGTAAATCATTTCCAATATATATAATCTCATCATCTGGTGCAACTTTGTAAGAACAACAATAAGAATAAAAATTAGAAGTTCCAATGAATTTCGATAGGTACTTCCTTAGTTACAGGGTCTTTTTTGCCAACAAGAATGTAGTCAATCAGTTTTTCTACAATTTCCCTGTCTAAGTGTTCAAGATTTGTATATTGCTCAATTAACTGGCGACGATTATCACCGTCTTCCATTTTTCTTTCAAGCGTATCAAGCTGTTTTTGCGTATCAGCCACCAGTTTTTCAAGCCTTTCTTTTTGAGTAACGAAGTCCTTTGATAAATCTAAATAATCTTGTTCTGAAAGAATACCTTTTACCTTATCTAAATATAGTTCACGAATACCTTTTGTATATTCGGCAATTTTCTTTTCATAAGTAGAAATAGTAGATTTTAGGGCTTCTTGTTTTTCTTTTAAATTATTATTAAAAGTGACATTTTGCTCCAGTTCATCCTTATCAAGATATGCCATTGACATACGGTTCAATTCTTTAATTACAGCTTGTTCCAGTTTGGGAACAGATATAAAAGAACCGATACAAGCGTCTTTTGACACGTGGCGATTAGAACATTGCAGATACCGTCTGCCATCTGTCTGTTTATTAGAACGCATTGTATAACCACAATACATGCAACGAGTTTTTTGAGCAAATAACCCGATAGTACCGACGGAAAAAGGTTTTGCATTTTGTTCAATCAGCGATTGTACTTTATCCCAAAGTTCTCGGTCAATGATAGCTTCGTGTGTCCCCTCAACTCTATACCACTCGTCTTTGGGTCTGGGTTTGTTCTGTTTAGTTTTATAAGAAACACTACCGTATTTTCCTTGTACCATATTTCCGATATACATTTCGTTGCACAACATATCAGAAATAGCAAAATATTTCCAAAGTGTGCTGTTTTTTCTTGTGGGTTGCTTATAACGTAACCCATGAAGTCGTTTGTATTCTGTCGGGTTCGGTACACCACGGTCATTCAGCATACGAGCAATACCTTACGCTTGTAAGAGGGCAGGTCAGAAATATAATCACAGCCGACTTTTGACTGCATATCCTTAAAAATATCGCTCATTTCATCACTCCAATCTAATTTTAGGCAAGAAAAAAGCAGTCAATCCTAAGACTAACTACTTTATAAATATGACTAATAGTTTTTCATTCAACTACTTATTCCAAAAATTTTTTATTTTATATAGCCAAATTGCTTTTCGTACTTCTTTTTGAATTTTTCTCTGTTTTGCGTATTGAATTTCTTTTGGTTGTTTAAGTTCTTCTAAAATATCATATTGAGAATTATAAGTACGTA
>NZ_JAMOYX010000057.1:0-16432 GCF_023669465.1 Dorea sp. MB18-49 | reverse complement strand
ATATAAATACAGTGTAAGTTATCACATCTATTTTTTCAACCGAAATCTTAGTATACTTCAGTTATAGGATGGTACGAAAGATGAGTAGAATTAAGATTGAACTGGAAAAGGTATTAAAAGAGAGGAAGATCAGCAAGAATCAGTTATGCTATGCATGTAAGCTGCAGCATACCCAGCTGAATAATTATTGTAAGAACAAAGTCGTGAGAGTTGATCTGGCCACGATCGCGAAGATCTGCGATTATGTGGGATGCAGTATTGCGGATATACTTGTGTTGGAGAAGGATGAAGAACCGGAGCAAGAGATAGCGGAAAAGTAAAAAAAGACTACAGATTTTAAACGTGCGATGATTAAAAAAGGAGATTATTATAACTTATTAATAAATGAGTGCAATAATCTCCTTTTTATTGACGAAAAATAGTATACATGATAGTATAAACCCACAGATGATGGTCTATCAGAGAGACTGTCATATATCTTCAAATTTTAAATGTTAATTTTCAATAATTTTTCAGAAATCAGAATCGACAATTCATGACAAATCAACCCTGAATCGGGGAACGTTTCTCATAGAAAAGAACTACAAAAAATAAGAAAATAAAAACGGAAAACCATTGTCTGTAGTATAAGTATTTGTTATTATAAAGTAAATAGAGGATATTTTACAAAGTAAAGCTTAATCTAGAGAATCTGTCAGCGGCAGGCCGCTGTAGATACCAAGGTATACAAAAGGAGAATAAAGAAATGAAAAAAGAAGACATGTCCTGTATCGACTGCGCAGTAAAAAACTGCAACAAAATGGATAAAACCTATCCGGATTTCTGTCTGACAACACACATGGATGAAGAAGTCTTAAATGAAGCAATGGAGTGCTATAACGAGGATGACAACCGTAAAGTAACGATCGCTGCAGCTGAAGTAGAGTATGAGAATTACTGCAAACATACCCGTGTTGAAGAAATCATGGATTTCGCAAAGAAGATTAATGCGAAAAAGATCGGGATCGCAACCTGTGTCGGATTGTTGAAAGAAAGCCGTATCCTGGCAGATATCCTGCGCAGACACGGTTTTGAGGTGTATGGTGTCGGCTGCAAGGCAGGGACACAGAAGAAAACATCGGTCGGCATCCCGGAATGCTGCGAAGGTGTCGGTGTGAATATGTGTAATCCGATCCTGCAGGCAAAGCTTCTGAACAAGGCGAAGACGGACCTGAATGTTGTGGTCGGACTTTGTGTGGGGCATGACAGTCTGTTTTACAAATATTCCGAGGCACTGACTACGACAGCAGTGACGAAAGACCGTGTACTGGGGCATAATCCGGTGGCGGCGCTTTATACTGCGGATAGTTATTATTCGAAGTTGAAGAAGAGTGAAGAAGAGTAATATTTCTAATTTGGGCGTTTAAAGATACATGAAGATATAACAAAGCGAAAAATGAAACTAGAGCTTGTGTAAATGTTCTGTTATAATAAATTATTAAAATGAGAGGGGGTGTAAACATGGCAAGTATAAAAGATGTAGCACAAAAGGCAGGAGTCGGTGTTGGAACAGTATCAAGAGTACTGAATAACAGTGGATATGTATCGGATGAGACACGTGAAAAAATAGAAGAGGCTATGAAAAATCTTCAGTATACACCGAATGAACTTGCCAGAAATCTGTATCATAAAAAGAGTGGGATCATTGCCGTTCTGGTGCCAACAGTAGAAATTCCTTTTTTTGCAGAACTTGTACATAATATTGAAGCGGAACTCTATAATGAAGGATTCAAGATCATGTTATGTAATACAGATAAGGCACATAATGCAGAACTCGAATATCTGGATATGTTAAACAGGCATATCGTGGATGGTGTGATTACAGGTGTACATTCCTTAGATGTAGAAGAGTACAAAAAGATAAAAAAACCAATCGTTGCATTTGACCGTTATTTGGGAGAAGATATTCCTGTGGTTACAGTCGATCATAAGGAGGGCGGACGACTGGCGGCGGAAATTCTGCTTAAGAATGGGTGTAAAAAAATAGTACATTTCAGAGGTGCAACTGCAGTAGAGTCGCCATATCATGAAAGACATTTTGAATTCGCAAGAATTATGAAGGAACAGGGAGTAGAGTGCTTTGATTATGAACTGGCATGGAATAAATTTGATCTGGAGTATTATAAGTATGCGGTAAAAGATTTGTTTGACAGACTGGATGAATGGGAATTTGATGGGATATTCGGAACAGATCTGGTTGCAATCGAGTGTATGAATGAGGTTATCCGAAGACATAAAAAGGTTCCGAAGGATGTAAAATGTGTGGCTTATGATGGAACATATATTACACAGATAGTAGAACCAAGTGTGACTTCAATTGTTCAACCGATAAAAGAACTGGCAAAAGAGGCGGCCAGGTTAATTTGTGAATTGGTTAATGGGAAGACATATAAAAATGAAAAAGTAACATTAGGAGTATCTGTGAGAAAGGGGAGAACAACAATGGAATAGTAAAAATGCACAAAAACAGTGCACAAAATTTGATAAAATAAACGAAATGACGAAAAAATGTTGACATCTGAGCAGCTAAGAGTTATATATAGATTATACAAATCAGTCACGTGCACAGCTGAATTTATTTTTTTTAACAAACATGGAACGGGTTCCATAAAAAGATGCGGAATTATTTTTTTTAAGAAACATGGAACGGGTTCCACAAACAATAATTTACTCATTTAGGGAGGAAAAACTATGAAGAAAAAAAGTTTAAAAAAGGTTACATCTGCAGTATTAGTTGCAGCGATGTCGATGGGACTGCTTGCTGGATGCGGAGGAAGTAAGTCATCAGGAGAAGCAAAAACGGATGCGGACGGGGCAACCGTCATTAAATTTGGTATTCATGTGGCAAACCCAAAAAAACAGGAAACGGTTACTTACAATATTGTTCAGGGATTTAACAAAGAAAATAAAGGAAAATATAAAGTAGAATTCGTGGCAGCTGATACAGAAGCACATTCAAAAAATATGAAATTGGCAGCACAGGATGGAAGTCTTCCGGAAATTGTACATTTAGATTCAGCGGAGGCACCGAAATACAATGAGGCCGAATACTTATTAGATATGTCTGATTTCCTGAAAGAAAATAAAGACATTGATGATGCACTGGATGGTATGGAAGATGCATTCAATGATGGAAAAGTACAGTATGGACTTCCATATCAAAGTAATGTTCAGGGATTTTTCTATAATAAAGATTTGTTTGATAAAGCTGGGATTGCTTATCCAACAGATGATACAACTTATGACGAATTCCTTGATATGATCGCAAAACTGAAAGATTCAGGAGTTACACCAATCGCAATCGGAAGTAAGAACAGTGGATACTCAATGTGGGAGTTCAATGAATTCTTTTCAAGATATGGATGGGAAGATAATGAAAAATCCTATACTGGTGATAAGGCAAAATATTCAAACGATGATATGAATGCATGTTTTGAAAAAATAAAAGGACTTGCAGATGCCGGAGCATTTCCGGAAAATATGGCAACAATCGAATATTTTGACGCAAAACAGCTTTTTAATGAAGGAAAAGCAGCAATGTTCGGAACAGGTCAGTGGGACTGTGCAGAATTTGATAAAAATATCGGTGAACACATCGGATTTTGGTGGGGACCAAAATTTGAGGATTCTTCTTATGAACAGAATATTGCAATGAAAGTTCCGGCAGCTCCGCTGGTAGTAAGTTCAGCGGTAAAAGATAATGATAAAGCAAAAGAAGCTGTGTATGCATTTTTGAAATATTATTATGGAGAAGAAGCAGCAAAGATTTCTTATGAAGGATCCATTTTCCCGGCAACCAATTATGATGGTATTGCAGCAACAGATTCACAGTATGCAATGAATGCAATGATCACAGCACTTGGAAATGGATGGAAAACACCAAAAGCAGCTCCGGACCAGACAGTTACTCCGGCAGTTCAGGAAGCAATGTATGATGCAATATTTGGTGTTATGCAAGGAACATACAGTCCGAAAGATGCTTTAAAAAATATGGATTCGGCAGCAGCAAACTAGACAGACGTTAATATTGGCTGACACTGCATGGGACCGCCATGAAGATTTGTCATGGTGGTCCCGGATATAAAGAGGATGAGCGTATGCATTGGTTAAGTAAAAAGAGATACAAGATAGGATTGGTAATTCCGACACTGGTTGTGTATATGGTATTTATTATTATTCCTATTGGAATGTCAATTGGATATAGTTTTACAAAATATTCTGGAATTGGAAAGGCTACATTCAACGGATTGACAAATTATATGAGATTATTTAAAGACCGTTTGTTTTGGATATCCTTAAAGAACACAATGATTATGTTTATATTGGCATTTGTATTGTTATTGTCTTTATCTTTTCTCATTGCTTTGTTACTGAATAATAAATTAAAAGGAGTGGATTTTTCAAAGTCATTAATCTTTTCTCCTGCGATTATCGCACCGATCATTGTTGGAATTATCTGGGTTTATATATTAGATCCAAACATTGGTATTATCAATAATGTTCTGGATGCGATAGGGGCATCTGGTTTGAAACAAAAATGGATAGGCGGCAATACACTGTCTCCGTACAGTATCGCGATTATCTATTTCTGGCAGCAATTAGGATATCTGGTAACGGTATTTATTGCAGGTCTTAAAATGATACCGGGAGAGGTGTTGGAAGCAGTTGAAATAGATGGTGCGAGTTTTATACAGAAGACAATGTATGTCACAATTCCAATGATGAAATCAACGATTTCAACAGTAGCGGTTCTGATCATTACAGGGGTGTTTAAGATCTTTGAAATTGTGCAGCAGACAACAGGAGGAGGTCCAAACCATCTGTCTGAGACGTTGGTTACATATAGTTACTCAATGACATTTAACAGTGGAGATTATGGTTATGGAATGTCTCTGGCTACATTTACATTCCTTCTTTCACTGGTGATCACAGGTATTTATTCAATACTTACAAGAGAAAGAGGTGAATAGGAATGGTACCGAAAAGAAAGAAAATTGCAATGTATGCTGCGATGATCATTATAACAGCGATTGTTGTATTTCCATTTTTATGGATGGTATTGCTTTCGTTCAAATCAAGTTCAGAGATCATGTCTAATCCATTGGCAATGCCGAAGGCATTTAATCTCGACAACTTCAAACATGCATTGGAAACATTAAACTTTCCACAATTATATGCGAACACTTTTGTTGTATGTATATTATCTGTTGTGTTGGAACTTATTATTACATTCTGCAGCTCTTTCGTAATTGCAAGAATGGAATTTAAGCATCCGAAGGCAAAGAGTTTATTGTATGGATTTTTGATTTTGGGATTATCTGTTTCACCATTTATTTTATTGTTCCCGGTATATAAGATTAATATCTTTTTCGGGTTGAAAGGAAAATGGGCATTGATTTTTCCATATGCAGCAAGTTCGATTTCATTCAATACGCTTCTTCTGACAGCATATTTGAAACAGCTTCCTACGGAAATTGACGAAGCGGCTGTAATAGATGGCTGTAACATCTGGCAGCTGATGATGAAAGTTATTTTGCCAATGGCAAAGCCGGTTATTGCAACAATTGTCATTTTTAACGTGTTATACATATGGAATGAATATCCGTATGCATCTGTAATGCTGAAAGATGTATCTGATTATACACTTTCTATGGGAGCTTCATTCTTCAAAGGAAATTATACGGTAGATTATGGTGGAATTGTAGCATCCAGTCTTATGATTATTGTTCCGGAACTGATCTTCTATGGATTATTCCAGAAGAATATTGTAGAGGGTATGACAGCGGGAGCTGTGAAAGGATAATTATTAACAAAAAGAAAAGGAGACTTATATTATGAGCAATGTATCAGGATTATTTAAAGATTTGACAACTGTAAAAAAAGCCAGAAACGGAAGACTTGCCAGCTGGGATCAGAGAGGTAAGAATCAGGATTATTGGGAAATCCCGGCAGGTGAGACAATCTCTCTTGGAGAAGTGGAAGGACCTGGATGTATCACACATATCTGGATGACTTCTTCCTGCAGAAAAGTAGTAGCACCAAGTATTCTTGATCCGGTATTAAATGCTTCAGCAGCTCCGGTTATGGAGATTCATCCGGCACTTGGAGTTATCTGGGATGATTATGATCCATTCTATTATAGAAAAGTTCTGATCAAGATTACATGGGATGATCAGGATACACCAAGTGTACTTGCACCATTGGGAGATTTCTTCTGTATTGGTAACAGTTATCCGGGCAATTTTTCTTCGCTGCCATTTAATGTTTCGCTGAAACCAGAAGAAGCAGGAAGATATGGAGCTCCTTGTTCTGTGTCATGCTATTTCCCAATGCCTTTTAATAAAAAAGCAAAAATTGAGATTGTAAATGAAAACGAACTTCCATTTATTTTATATTTCAATATTGACTATGAAATGTATAAAGAGCCACTGGATGAGAATACAGCATATTTCCATGCAAGCTGGCACAGAGAAAATCCTTGTCAGGGCTGGGGACCAGACCTTCAGACAAACTGTCCGGAAGTTAATAATGTAACCAATTTTAAAGGTGAGAATAACTATACGGTGCTTGACGTAGAAGGAACGGGACATTATGTAGGATGTAACCTTACTGTAAAACACTACCAGGGAAGCTGGTGGGGAGAAGGAAATGATATGTTCTTCATTGATGGAGAGGAATACCCGTCATTAAATGGTACAGGAACAGAGGATTATTTCAACCATGCATGGGGAATGCAGAAAAATGCATATCCATTCTTTGGAACTATTGTACATGAAAGTGATACGGATGGATTCCAGGTATCTTATCGTTTCCACATTACAGATCCAGTAAGATTTGAGAAGAGTCTGAAAGTTACGATTGAACATGGACATGCGAACCATCTGTCAGATGACTGGAGTTCAACAGCATACTGGTATCAGACACTGCCAACAGCAAAACCAATTACGATTCTTCCTGTAGAAGAGAGAATTCCAAATGTACCGGTACTTCCAGAACGCAATCTTCAGATGCCGGAATTAACAGAAGAAATGAAAGCAGCGAGAGAATCATGGGCAAAACGCTGGGAAGAGTATAAGCCTGCAAGAGAAGAACAGTTCAGAATTAAAGAAAATAAGGCCCGCCGGGAATCAAAGCTTAATACTGAATTTGCAAAGAAGCTTCGTGAAGAATATAAGTAATAATATCGGAGGCACAATATGTCAAAAGAACTGATGATTGAAAGAATAGAAAAAGCCCAGAAAGAAATTGAAGCAAAAAGAGAAACCGTACAGCAGGGAAAATTTCGTCAGGACTATCATTTTATGGCAGAAACCGGATGGATCAATGACCCAAATGGGTTGATATATTTTAAAGGAAAGTATCACTTTTTTTATCAATATAATCCATATTCCGGATTTTGGGACTGTATGCACTGGGGACATGCTGTCAGTGAAGATATGATTCATTGGGAGTATCTGCCATTAGCGCTTGCACCAAGTGAAGTATATGATGATCATTTGAAGGGGGGCTGCTTCTCCGGCAGTGCGATTGAACATGATGGAAAGTTATTCCTGATCTATACAGGAACCTGTAATAATGGAAATGGGTTTGAACAGGCACAGTGTATCGCATATAGTGAAGACGGGATCCACTTTGAAAAATATGACGGGAACCCGGTGATCACAGCACCGGAAGGTGTTCCAACAGATCTGTTCAGGGATCCGAAAGTATGGAAACATGATGATACCTATTATGTAGTCTGTGGAGCAAGCAAAAATGGATTTGCACAGGCAAGACTGTATAAATCGACAGATATGTTCCACTGGGAATTTGTCAATGTCCTTGCAGAGAGCAGAGGCGAATGGGGCTATATGTGGGAGTGCCCGGATTTTTATCCGGTAGGAGATAAATATGTGTTGATGTTCTCTCCGATGGGAGGAAAAGAGCGCACCAGTGTTTATCTGGTGGGAGATTTTGACTATGATACCGGAAAATTTTTCTATACAATTTCAGGGGAAATTGACTGGGGATTTGATTATTATGCACCACAGTCATTCCTGGCACCGGATGGCAGAAGGATTCTGGTAGGATGGGCGAATGCATGGGATTGGATGCCATTTTGGAAAGACTGGGGTCCGACATATCAAGAAGGCTGGTGCGGATTCTTTAACATTCCGAGAGAGGCGGTATTAGCAGAAGATAATACATTAAAGTTTATTCCTGTAAAAGAATTACAGGATCTCCGGAAGAATAAGCAGGAAGAAGCGGACATTCTGATAAAAGAAGACGAGAAAAAAGAACTTCGGAGTGGCTGTGTTTATGAAACGGAAATGCGGATAAATCTGAAAAAATCAACTGCAGACAAGATTAGGCTGAACTTAAGAATGTCTCGGGGAAAGAAGACAGAGATCCTATTTGATCTGAAGAGAGCGGAAGCATATTTTGACCGTAATAATTCCGATGGCTGGAGTAAAGGAGTCGCAAGATGTCCATTGAATTTAATGGGCAAAGAGCATCTGGATATTCATATTTATTCTGACAAAATTTCATTAGAAATATTCAGCAATGATTATCAGAATAATTTTTCTTGTAATATATATAATGTGGATGATGATCAGAAAAATGAAATGACAGCAATTGGTGGAGATCTGATGATTGAAAGCATTCGGTCATGGGAACTTGAAAAGACAATGAAATAATTATTCTCTCTCTGAAAAGGAATAACAAACCAGATTAGCAAAGGTTTGTTATTCCTTTTTGCATATTATTTATCTAACTTAAGTCCCGCCAGTGCCTGGGCAAATGCGTTATTCACCGGTTCGTCATTTTGCTGCTGCTGTTTCTTCAGATATTTCTGGACATCGCGCTTAGATACGCCGGCACCTTCTTTGGCACGACGGTTCTTGAATGCTTCCAGCTTCTCTTTGTAGCCGCAGGAGCATACAAATGTCTCACTGTCCCCCTTTTTGATTAGTTCCATCTTCTTGTGACAGTTCGGACATCTTGCATTGCTGGTGCGTGCGATCGTCTCGCGGTAGCCGCATTCACGGTCCTGGCAGACCAGCATACGGGAGTTCTTGCCTTTGACAGAAAGCATACGCTTGCCGCAGCGCGGGCATTTTGTATTAGTCAGGTTATCGTGACGGAAAGTTCCGTCGGAAGTCTTGATATCCTGAATTAATTCTTTGGTGTAGCTTTCGATATCTTTGATAAATACCTGTTCTTTGTGTGCTCCTTTGGCAATCTTGGCAAGTTCCATTTCCCAGGAAGCGGTAAGCTCCGGTTTTTTCAAATCTTCCGGGACTAATTCCAGAAGCTGTTTTCCTTTGGATGTCAGAAGAATCTCATTTCCCTTCTTTTCCAGCAGGAAAGAGTGGAACAATTTTTCAATGATATCGGCTCTTGTCGCTACGGTTCCGAGTCCGCCGGTTTCACCGAGAGTTTTTTTCATCTTATTATCATCAGAAGACATATAACGTACCGGATTCTCCATGGCGGACAGAAGTGTCGCTTCTGTAAAACGGGCGGGAGCTTTGGTCTTACCGCTTGTGATATTCGTGCGTGTGACAGTCAGGGTGTCGCCTTTGTGGAGAACAGGAAGTGCCTGCTCTGAAGCCTTTAAGTACATATCATTATTTTGGAAATCTTCTCCAAAATCTTCAGAATCTTCATAATCCCCGTAAGCATCA
This sequence comes from Dorea sp. MB18-49, assembly GCF_023669465.1. Taxonomy (NCBI): domain Bacteria; kingdom Bacillati; phylum Bacillota; class Clostridia; order Lachnospirales; family Lachnospiraceae; genus Dorea; species Dorea sp. MB18-49. Next base: position 6,725 of record NZ_JAMOYX010000057.1, on the reverse strand, counting down.
TACTGTGAAGCAGAGGAACCGGAAGATGCAGCATCGGCATATACGGCCTTCCATCCGGCGGCTTTGATGACCTTTCCTTTTGCAGTAAATGTTTCACCTGCGGCTTCAGCTTTTAGTGTAGTCTGCTCATATTCAAATGCCGGATAGAGGACGCTGATAAAACGGCGTACGACCAGATCATAGATCTTGCGTTCATTGTTCGACATATGTTCCATCTGGACATATTCTTCCGTCGGGATGATCGCATGATGGTCGCTGACTTTTTTATCATCTACGAAGGTTTTGCTTGTCTTAAGCGGTTTCTTTAAGAGCTCCGGAATATATTTCTTATAAGGTCCGATATTGCAGGCTTTCAGGCGTTCTTTGATCGTTGGCACAATGTCCGTACCGATATAGCGGGAGTCTGTTCTTGGATAGGTGAGGACTTTGTGGTGTTCGTACAGACTCTGCATGATATTCAATGTCTCCTTTGCGGAGAAGCCAAAGCGCTTATTGGCATCGCGCTGTAATTCCGTCAGATCATAGAGGCCCGGGGAAGGTGTCCGTTTGGATGAGGTATGCACATCCGTCACGGTAAGTGTCTGGTTCTTTAATTTTTTATCAAGGCCGGTTATCAGCTCTTTGTTAAAGGAGCGCAGGGAACCGCTTTTCTTTTGCTGCCATGTCCATGTGACGATAGAAGCCATAGTGCCGACAGAACCACCGGTAACAGAAGTTGTACACCGCAGTCCATAATAATCTTCCGGTTTAAATGAACGGATCTGCTGTTCGCGGTGTGCGATCATGGCAAGTGTCGGTGTCTGTACACGTCCGCAGGAGAGCTGGGCGTTATACTTGCAGGTCAATGCACGGGTGGCATTGATCCCGACCAGCCAGTCTGCCTCTGCGCGGCTTCTTGCGGCATGATATAAGTCGTTGTACGCACGACCGTCCTTCAAGTGGGCAAACCCTTCTTTGATCGCTTTATCGGTAACAGAGGAGATCCACAGACGGCGGATCGGCTTATGACAGCCGGATTTGTCCAGGATCCAGCGGGCAACCAGTTCTCCCTCACGTCCGGCATCGGTGGCAATGATGATCTCAGAGACATCTTTCCGGAAAAGCTGTGTCTTTACATTATGGTATTGTTTGGATGTCTGTTTGATCACGACGAGCTCCCATTTCTTTGGAACCATCGGGAGATAAGACATATCCCAGGCTTTGAACTTTTTATCATATTCTTCCGGGTCTGCTAAAGTGACCAGATGGCCGAGTGCCCAGGTGACGATATAATTGCTGCCTTCGATCGCACCGGAAATGTTCTTGTGACAGCCGAGAACACGGGCGATATCGCGGGCAACAGATGGTTTTTCTGCCAGTACGAGTGATTTCATATATATACTCCTTTCAGATATAGAAAAACCCCGAAAACATGATGTTTCCGAGGTTATATAAGAGGCGCCAACCAGATTTGAACTGGTGATAGAGGTGTTGCAGACCTTTGCCTTACCACTTGGCTATGGCGCCATATGACTCCAACGGGAATCGAACCCGTGTTACCGCCGTGAAAGGGCGATGTCTTAACCGCTTGACCATGGAGCCGTATATTTATTTGTCATTGTGTTTTTCACACGACCGAGATTTAATATATCATAAACTCGGTTGTTTGGCAAGTGTTTTTTTGAATTTTCCAAAAAATTTTTATTTTTCAGATTTTTTCTTATTTTCTACGGACAGCAAAAGCTTTGCCTGCTTTTTTCTGTCCGCATCTTGTCCGGTTCATAATCGTAATAACGAATCCATATGTCCCTTACAGAAGTGTATGATATAAAATCAAACGTGTTACATCAGAATCAGATCTTACATGCCCCTGTCGTTATCTTAATTATTAGCGATTGTGATCTATCCTGTCCATATGCTCAATCAGCCGGAATATCTGACTTGTATATCCCCACTCATTGTCATAGAAACAAATGACCTTGAAAAAGTGGGAATTCACTTGAATTCCCTGCCTTGCATCAAAGATCGATGCATGTGAATCTCCGATAAAATCTGAAGATACCACTCATCTTATCCTTTAAAGCCGGAATGACAAGCGAGATTGCTTTTGCGGCTCCCGTTGTAGATGGAATCAGGTTACCAAATGCCGAACGTCCGGTTCTCCAGTCTTTCTGGGAACGGCTGTCCACAACCTTTTGTTTTGCAGTTGCAGCATGAATCGTTGACATCAGCCCATATTCGATTCCATAATTATCTTCCAGAACTTTACAGATTGGTGCAAGACAATTCGTAGTACATGATGCATTCGATACAACCGGCATATCCGATGTATATTTGTCATGATTAAGACATACTTGTCTGCCGGTTATCCTGTTCCGGTCTCTGTTGTTAGAGGGGCACTGTTTTTGGCTCTTTCTGATTCTTTTTGTACTCTGTTGTCAATGTAACATAGGACGATATAAAATGCAACACGTCCAAAAGTAATTAAAATATTAACGATTTTTTACATCTGATCAGCTTTCTCGACGAATCCCCATTCCAACTGGTTTTTCATTTCAATTCTGCCAGCACCTGATCATATTCCTTGTCCAGATGATATGCCAACATACAAATTGCAATTAATCCCCATGCCAATATCACTCCGTAAATATACAAATTTTTAATCATTGCGACAGCTTCCACTGTCTCTGTAACACTTCCGGTAAATCCGGATAGCTGCATCAGTTGACCGATTGCCCATCCGGCCACACCGCCACCAAATTTTTGCCCGACTGTAAAGGTTGAAAATATCAACGCATGCACACGGATTCCTGTTTTCCAATGGCCATAATTAATCACATCCGCCAACATGGTGAACGTAAGTCCGTTAATCGGAGCTTCTCCGAGTCCCCGCAGAATGGAAGCCACTAAAACTAATTTTATATTTTCCGGATTAATCATCAAAATAACTTGAGCAGCAATACATATGATAGCTCCTCCCAGGACCAGATTACGCTTTCCGAATTTCTTAATCAATGGTGCCATACAGATAATCCCAAGAATCCACGGAATTTTCTCACACGTCTGCATGACTCCCATAATTTCCGCATTTCCAAGCACATACTGCGCATAATAAGTAGATACTGTTCCATTGACATTCTGATATAAAGCAAGTGCCATTACCATCAAGAACATAATAATAAAATATTTATTCTGTAAAGCTGCTTTCAGGCGAACCAGGAACGGAAGATTTTCCGCTTCTGCTGCCGCTTTCGTGTGAAAACGTTCCTTTGTTCCTAAAAAGGTCCACATTAGCATTCCAAACGCAATAATTCCATATACCGCCGTTACTATAATCCATGCCCTCTGATCTCCACCAAGAAAGTTAATCAGTGGCAGTGATAAGGCGGTTACAATCATGTTGCTGACAGGCGACATAGACATTCTGAAAATATTTAATTTAGCCAGATCCTCTTCATCATTTGTCATCAACGGCGCCATTGCCGAATATGGAAGATTTAATGCCGTGTAGACAACTGTCGTACACAAATTATAAGTAACAAAGATATAGATTGCCTGTACCATTTTGCCCGCATGCGATGGGACTGCAAATAGTGCCGTAGCTGAAACCGCATACGGCGCGGCCATCCACAGAATCCACGCTCTTGCTTTTCCATGTCTGGAATTAATCTTATCCATCAATTGGGCAATCAAAAGATCTGAGACACCGTCAAACACTCTAGATACCAGCAGGATCGTACCTACTACTCCTGCTGATACTCCGATTACATTTGTATAAAAATATACGATAAGACCAGATGTGAGTGCATATACTACATTACACGCAACATCTCCCATACCATAAGCTATTTTTTCTGATATGCTTGTCTTCATATACATTCCCCACTTATTTTCCGTTCCGCTTATTTAAATCCTCAATGATTTGTGGATACATTTTATCAAGTTTGTAAAATTTTAACAATATAATATTCAATACTCCAACAACAAACGGAACTGCGATAAACAACAGTTTAATTGCAAGTACTGCAGATCCTGCCTGTGTATCAGCAAATGAAAGTGTTCCATCATATTTACTGAAGTTGAGTACCCATCCGATGACTGCCGTAACAATACCTGCCGCAATTGTTCCTACAAATCCCTGCATACTGAATGTCAGACCTTCGACACGAATTTTCGTTTTCCATTCTCCATATTCAACTGCATCACTTACCATTGCAGAAGACACTGCAAGCAGGAAGCAATATCCCACGCCACGCATAGCAGCTGTGATTATCAGTACTGTTGTATTTTCTGTAAATGGTAAAAGTATCACATAGCTGACACAGATAATCATCCATCCAAACATCGTAGTCTTTCCTTTTCCATACTTCTTCACAACCAGATGTACAAAGAAAAAGGTTGCAATTGCAGGAACGATATAAGCCGTATTCAATATGCTGATCATACTGCTATTATGAAGAACCGCTTTACTATAATATGTGTTTACCGTACTGATGGCCTGAAAGAAGATATTGATACAAATGGATATCACCATCAGCATGTGCCAGTATTTGTTTTTCAACACTGCTTTTACTCCGTCAACAACACGAATCTTTTCTGTCTTCGTCTCTTCATTTTCATGAATTCTCTCTTTACATCCTGCAAAACATAAAAAGAACAGAATTGCTGCAATAACTCCAAATATTCCATATACGATACTCCACGCTTTCTTTTCCCCCACATACTCTGTCATAAAGTTTATCAATGGGAGTGTTCCTGCTGTAACAAGGAGACTTGCAATCTGTGCAAACAACTGACGAAAGATATTTAACAATGTTCTCTGATACTGGTCTTTGGTCATCATTGTAGCCATAGATCCATATGGAATATTAATCAGAGAATAAACACTCATCATCGCATTATATGCAATAAATACATAGATAATCTGATACAGCTTTGCTACATCCGGAACTGCAAAAATTGCAAATGTTACGATTCCAAATGGAACTGCAAACCATAAAAGCCAAGGCCTTGCCTTTCCATATTTAGAATGTGTATTGTCAATCAACCATCCTGTAAGTAACGCAACAACTGCGTTGATCACCCTGGCAATGAGAAAAATGACTCCAATCGTTGCCGCATTGATATTTACCACGTCTGTATAATAGAACATCAGGAATGTTCCCGTAGATGCCCAGATAATATTACTTGCCGCATCACCACAGCCATAGGCCATCTTCTCTTTCAGACCAAGTTTCTTCCCTATTGTGTCCATCACTTCATTCCTCCTATCTAACGTTCATCATATTCTTTTCATCTGATACAGTACACAGCCATGGTTTTCTACTTCTTCTGTTCCTTCTGTTACCTTTTTTCCTGACCAGATTTCTTTTGCATCTTTTCGAAGATATCGCTCTGTCAATTTACCTGGAATTTCTTTCTTTTCATCTGATACGTTAAAGATTGCAATATATGTACTTTCCTTATTTTCACCGGACCAGACGATCCATTCATCATCTCTGTACTCCTGTCTCTGTCCTTCCAGCGTGCGATGCATTTCATTTACCTCTGTATTCGTCAGCAGTGAAAGAGTCCAGGCATCCAGATCAGCCAGTTCCCCGCCATACATTAGTGGCGACTGGAAGATAGACCATAATGTAATCATTGTCTTTTGTTCCGGTTTCGTAAAGCAAGTCATACGGTCTGCCTTTCCACGCTCACCGGAACGGATTCCAATATGTCCAAGCGGAAGCATATCGCAATCAGGCCAGTTTCCTTTACGGATAAATGGCGACCAATAATTACAACGATCGAACATATCATAGAGCAATTCCCACTCATCCCAGAAATCGTCTGTAAGTCTCCACATATTGGCATTCTTTTGGAGAAAGCTTCCATCCTGAAGTCTTGCCGGTCCCGGTGAAAGGGAAAGTACAATCTCCCGTCCCGTTTTATCAATGGCCTTTCGAATACCTTCAATCTCTTTTCTATGAGAATCTCTGTAAATCGTTGAATATGCAATGTCATCTACCTTAATGAAATCAACTCCCCATGAAGCATACAGTTCCATAAGAGAATCATAATATAACTGTCCTTCCGGAATTGACATATCCACTCCATACATATCTGAATTCCATGGACAAATGCTGTTAACAGCAATCTGATCTGCTGTTTTGTCCGTACCTTTGATATGCATTCTTCCGTGAACAGCCTGTCTTGGTATTCCTCTCAAAATATGAATGCCGAATTTCAAGCCAAGTTTATGTACATACTCCGCAAGTGGCGCAAATCCTGCCCCATCTGCCGAACTCGGAAAGCGATTTTCGGCCGGAAGTACACGACTGTATTCATCCATTTTCAAATCTGCGAATTTACGATATGCTGCAGACTCAGCCCCCGGCTCATACCATTGAATATCTACGACAACATAGTCCCATCCATATACTTTAAGCTTTTCTGCCATGATATCCGCATTTCTTTTTACTTCCTCTTCTGTGACAGACGCTCCATACACGTCCCAACTATTCCATCCTTTCGGTGGTGTTTTTGCAAATTCTAACATATCTTTTCCCTTACCTTTCTATATTATTTTAGGGTGCACAAAATACAGGTCACTTTTTGCAAACTGACTTTTTTTCTCATAACTATAGCTTTTTCTTTTTCTGTGATTTTGAATCGATTCGTTTCGTGTCTGATTTTTTAGATTATTTTTGTCTTTTCTTTCTCTTGTCTACATTGATATCATATACTATAATCTTATTATCATG
>NZ_JAMOYX010000056.1:0-16457 GCF_023669465.1 Dorea sp. MB18-49 | reverse complement strand
GTACTACTAAGGAATTTATTTTTCAAGTGGTTGAAATGTTAAATTTGTGTTTTTTTCTACTTCCCCAGTTGAAATTCATTTATTTGTATGTATTTTTTACAAAAATTCAAAATATGCAGAGCCGATCACAGTATTAATTTTTCTTTTATGCATTTGAAGCTTGTTAAAAACATTACACAATTCGACTTATACTTCTCTTGCATACTTTGACGTCTACAGAACCTGAAATCGGAAGCATCTTTTGAACGCATAACGATAAAAACGATCAGACATATCTTCCGGAATATATCTGACCGCTTTTATTATTTTGCAAGTTCTTTTATTATATTTTCTACTTCAGAAATATCAATTTCCAGCATTTCCGCAATTTGTTCGATTGAGAATTTATTAGACAACTTTCTCATAAGTTCTTGCTTCTCTTCTAATTTTCCTTCTAATCTTCCTTCTGCAATACCTTCCTGTTTTATAAGTATCTTTTCTTCCCACGACTGCATATATTTCACCTCTGTCTTTTCACTTGCTTTGATCTGACAAATCCGTCTATGCATCTTTTGAATTCGTTCACTTTTACAGACTTCTGACACTTCATCCGTACTATGTTCCATATACTTCAAAAGTTCTATCAATTCTGGTGACACCAGCTCAAAACTTCATTCAATAAATTGAAATCAACAACTCCCGGTGGCATATCGATCTTAATTCAATACATAATTTCTGGTCGTAATTCCGCTCACTCTTCCCTTGGCATTGACCAATACTGCCTTAAAGATGGTCTCTCCTTCCGGCATCTCTACCGGTCCGGTGTACTTCGTAGAAGAAGTCGTCGGTTCTGATTTATCTGTCGTATAATACGCCGTATATCCATCCGGTACTTTAATCTCAATCTCCTGAGCAGTGCTGTACTGTCCGGTTGACGGGGACACTGCCGGTGCATCTTCGATCGGAAGTTCAACGGTATATGATTTTTTCACCGGAAGGCTTGGAATGCCCGCCTTATTTACTGCTATTGCATAGATCGTTGTGTCTCCCTCTTCAATCTGAATCGGACTATTGTACTTATGGCTGCCTGTGGTTGGCTTCTTCTTGTTCTTCGTATAATATATCTTATTTCCCGATTCTGCCGTCAGTTTTAACTGCTGAACATCATCATAATCCTCACCGTCATCCAGACTGAATTTCGGAGTCTTCACTACATATTCCGGTAATTCATCTGTGATCGTCGAAGTCGCATTATCCAGAAGCTCCGGAATCTTCTCGTTCTGATCAGAACGGATATAGAATTTGATGCACGCACGATATAATTCGATATTATCTTCCTGTTTTTTCAGTGCATCCGAGAACAGACGCTCTGCTTTTTCTGTATTATCCTGTGCCTGATAAACTTTTGAAAGGCCTGTGTATGCTTCCGGTCTGGTGTCATCTTTTGCCATGGCATTTCTGAAGCAGTCTTCTGCCTCTGTATAATCATTTCTTTCGAGTGCTTTATTTCCCTTGTTGACCGCACCGATATATGATGTCATATAAGCAAATATTCCAACAATTCCTATGATAAGTAACAGGGACAATGCGAGAAGCAGTGCACGCTTTTTCTTTTTTTTGCGAAGTGCTTTTTGTCTTGCACGCTCACGGTTACGGCGTCTGCGTTCATCCTCATTCATCTGTCTGCTTCTGTTTCTTGTATTATTTCTTGCCACACCTGTACTGCGTCTTTCATTTCCTCTACGGCTGCCGGTTGTAGATCTTCCAGCTGCATCTCTGTTACGTGAAGGCCGGGAATAATACATCTCATCCTCATAGCCATCACTGTCTATTGCACCTTTTATCTGTGCTGTAAGCATATCATCTAATGGGTTGTAGTCCGGAACAATGCGGACCTCTTTTCCACAATGTCTGCAATACAATTCCCCTTCAGGTATTCTCTGACCACAATACCTACATCTCATCTTATGCCATCCTCCTACTGTGAATTCTATCTCTTATCCATTCTTCTCATTCAAATATTGTTCAAATTCTTCCGAAGACATCAGAACTTTTCGAGGTTTTGTTCCTTCCTCCGGTCCTACGGCGCCTGCCTCACATAACTGATCCATGATTCTTGCAGCTCTGTTAAACCCTATCTTAAAAGCTCGCTGGAGCATTCCGATAGATGCTTTTTCCTTCTCAATGATCAGTCTTCCGGCATCTGCAAAATATGCATCATTTTCATTACCTTCACTTCCGCCGGATCCTGATGCCGGATTTCCGGTAGGAATGGTATTCATATGCGTCTCTATATCCTGATTGTATGTAACATCGCCGTTATGTTCACGCAGATATTCTACTACCTGCTGTACTTCCTTATCTGTAACAAATGATCCCTGTACTCTGGCCGGTTTCTGATATCCTGACGGATAAAAAAGCATATCTCCTTTTCCCAGAAGCTTCTCTGCACCGTTCATATCTATAATCGTCCGGGAATCTACACCGGATGATACTGAGAATGCGATTCTCGAAGGCATATTCGCCTTGATAAGTCCGGTGATAACGTTAACTGACGGTCTCTGTGTCGCAAGCACCAGGTGGATCCCTGCGGCTCTCGCAAGCTGTGCCAGACGGCAGATTGCTTCCTCTACATCTCCCGGAGCTACCATCATCAAATCCGCAAGCTCATCAACAATAATAATGATCTGTGGCATAGGCTCCAGTTTATCGCCTTCTTCGGTCTGGACTCCAAGACTTTTGATCTTTTCGTTATATCCTTTCATATCTCTGACATTATATTTGGCAAATGCCTGATAACGTCTTGACATCTCTCCCACTGCCCAGTTCAGTGCGCCTGCCGCTTTTTTCGGATCAGTGACTACCGGAATCAGAAGGTGTGGAATACCATTATACACACTCAATTCTACAACCTTCGGATCGATCATGATCAGTTTTACTTCATTAGGGTCTGCCTTATATAAGACACTCATGATCAACGTATTGATACATACGGATTTACCAGATCCGGTAGCGCCGGCGATCAGTACGTGCGGCATCTTGGCAATATCTGCTACCACAGTCTTTCCGCCGATGTCCTTTCCTACTGCGAAAGATATCTTGGAAGAACTGTTCTTAAATTCCGGCGATTCCAGAAGATCACGGAGCATGACTGCACTGTTTTCTTTGTTCGGTACTTCAATCCCTACTGCCGCTTTTCCCGGAATCGGAGCCTCAATACGGATATCTGCCGCTGCAAGATTCAGTTTGATATCATCGGCAAGACCTACGATCTTACTGACTTTGACTCCCATTTCAGGCTGTAATTCATATCTTGTAACCGAAGGTCCACAGCTTACATTGGTAATGGTAACTTTTACCCCAAAGTTCTCGAGTGTCTGCTGCAGCTTCATAGCGGTCTCTCTTAAATGCGCATCTGATTCTCCTCCGCCGCGTTTTCCTCTCTGAAGCAGAGATAACGGCGGATACTGATACTCTTTTTTCGGCTTTACAGAATCTGCGGCAACGCTTGCAGCAACATCTGCTACTTCATCTGCCATTCCTGCCGCCCCCATCTTCGGATTCTTACGTCTTGCAGGTTTTTCCTGTGTCTTTGGATCATTTTCAGATTCCGAAGTCTTCTGTTCCGGTTCATTCGTCATGTCTTCTTTTCCATAATCTGCCGGCTCAGGATCCGCACGGTGTATGATAAATTCCGGTTTCTCCGGTCCTTTTGCTGTCTTTGGATCGATTGGAAGTTCTCTTACTTCCGGAGATTTCTTAGCGATAGACGTATCGAAAGATACTCCTTCCACATGCTTGTCTCTCCGCCTGTGCATGCTGCTGTCTGCCGCAGCCGCAGCACGTTCCTTTTCACGTTGTTCACGCTGTTCCATGCGTTCACGTTTTCTGACTTCTGCATGCTCTTTATGTCTTCTTGCATCTTCTTTTGCCCTTGCATATGCTTTATCACTGCCGGCCTTCACACCTTTTAATGCAGACTTTCCTGTAATGATCACCAGACAGATGATCATAAGGATCACTGTGACAACATATGTTCCGGCTACACCGATTGCCGGCGTTAATACAGATGCCAGTCCCTTTCCGATCTTTCCGCCAAGTTCGTCCACGAGCTGCAGCAAAATTTCAGCAAGGAACAGCAAAAGCACTGCAATTACTGTCTTCATGTAAGCATACCGGTTGCCTTTATTAGACACCTGAAAAGATACCAGACCAAACAAAACGAATGGAATGATATAGGCCACGGCCCCAAATATCTCCCACAAAACTCCGGATACGGCATCTCCTAAAAATCCTGCAACACCAAAATTACTGATCAGAAGAATGATACTGACCGCAAGTGTTATCCATATCAGGATTTCATCCATCAGAAAACTATTACCGGACTTTGTGGTTCTGGTAGATCTGGTTGTTTTTTTTGTATTTTTCTTTGTTGTTTTTTTATTAGAAGTCGACTTTTTTGAAGTCGTACCTGTTTTTTTTCTGTTCGTCTTACTCTTTGTAGACTTCGCCGTCATGAAAACTCCCCCTTATGATGGCAATACTAATTATAATTATAGCATTTAGGGGAATTGCTGTCATTACACATTTTCGTTCTTTTTTTGATTTCTGTCACTGATCATTTCGTGCAATTTATTCAATGCATCACTTAACCCGCCTACAGCATCAATGAGTCCTTCTCTTACAGCATCCTTTCCTTCCAGAAGTGTCCCAACATCTTTGACCAGCTCTGTAGGGTTTAACATTAACTCTTCGATCCGCTCCTGCTTCATAGAAGAATGTTCTGACAAAAATCTTGTGATCCGGTCCTGTGTACGTATCATGTTATCGAGACTTTGCTGAACTCCGATAAACATCCCGTTAGACCGCACCGGATGTATCACCATTGTTCCGCTTGGCACGATAAATGAATAGTCGGCCGACACTGCCAGTGGTCCGCCAATCGAATGACTGCCGCCAAGCACCAGGGATACTGTAGGTTTACTCAAAGAAGCGATCATTTCTGCAATCGAAAGTCCCGCCTCTACATCTCCCCCAAGTGTATTCAGAAGAATCAGAAGACCATCAATCTTACTGCTGTCTTCGACTTCGGCCAGCATAGGAAGCAGATGTTCATACTTTGTGGCCTTTGTATTCCCGGATACCGCTTCATGTCCTTCAATTTCACCCACTATCGTAAGAAGTTTGATTCTGTGGTTGTCCCGGCTTCCTTCAAGATTCGCACTACCGGTTTCTTTTAATTCTTCTGTCGGCTCTGCACTTTTTTCTTTTTCTTTTTTCTCTTCGCTCATAAAAACACCTCCATACTTTTTATTAGTATGGAGGTGTTGCATACATTTTATTCATCCCAGTTGTGATATACATCCTGAACATCATCGTCATCATCCAGCATATCCAGCGTCTTCTGGATATTGGCAATGTCTTTTGGATCTGTCAGTTCTACATATGTCTGAGGGATCATTGTTACTTCTGCGGATGCCATCGGGATTCCTGCTTCTTCCATTGCAAGACGTACCGCACTGAAATCATCAGGATCTGTCAGTACTTCAAAGCTGTCTTCTTCTTCTACAAAGTCCTCTGCTCCTGCATCCAGTACCTGCATCATCAGTTCATCTGCATCGCCTTCATATTCTTCTTTGTCAATCACGATCTGACCTTTCTTGTCGAACATGAATGATACACATCCAGGTGTTCCTACGTTACCGCTTCCCTTTGTGAATGCATTCTTTACATTAGATGCTGTACGGTTCTTGTTATCTGTAAGAGTTTCTACGATGATAGCTGTACCGTTCGGTCCGTATCCTTCATATGTAATGTGCTCATAGTTTGCTGCACTCATATCTCCGGATGCACGTTTGATATTTCTTTCAATTGTATCGTTTGGCATGTTGTTGGATTTTGCTTTTGCGATTACATCTCTCAATCTGCTGTTATTAGAAGGATCTGAACTTCCGCCTTCTTTTACTGCTACTGCAATCTCTTTACCGATCTTTGTAAAGATCTTTCCTTTGGCAGCATCATTTTTCTCTTTCTTATGCTTAATATTGGCAAATTTTGAATGTCCTGACATGTCTTTTACCTCTCTTTATCTATTTTGTTTTATCTTTTATAAAAATTGTATTATTACACACTTTATCTATTCTATCACGCTTCGGGCAGTTTTTCAATCTTAACTGTCTGAATTATATTATTATCTACCTGTAAAACGGTAAAACGATATCCTTCATAGTCTACTACGCACTTTTCATCTTCACCCGGAATGTGTTCCAATTCATCAATCAGAAAACCATTTAACGTCTCATAATCTTCTTTGTCGAATGTAACAGGAATGAGATCCTCCAGATCCTCAAGCTCTGTCAGGCCATTTGCGATCATGCTTCCGTCATTCTGCTTCTGGATCATCTCATCTTCTTCATCATATTCATCCAGGATATTTCCGACGATCTCTTCCAGAATATCCTCCATAGCAACAAGTCCGGACGTCTGGCCGTATTCATCCAGAACAATCACCATATGATTCTTTGTGGACTGCATCTCTTTAAATAAAGTATCGATGCTTTTGGTTTCAGGAATATATGTAACCGGACGGAGATATTCTTTCAATTCTTTCACCGGACAGCCTCTCTTTGATTCATCCAGATAACCGGATGTTGCATCTCTTAAATGGATAATACCTATGATCTCGTCAATATCCTCCTGATATACCGGGAACCTTGAAAATCTTTCATCCAGCATGAATTTTAATGCTTCTTCCAGAGACCAGTCTCCGTCAATTGCAACAATGTTCTTACGGTGGGTCATAATGTCTTTCGCATCTTTATCCATATAGCGGAAAATATTGCGGATCAGTGCTGCAGCTTCTTTCTGCATCTCTTCATCCATTTCATCTTCATGAAATATCTGTTTCATTCGTTGGAACAAACTTCCCTCTTCCATAATTAATTATCCTTAACTCCTTCTTCTATGTATGAAGCTCGAAACTGATTCGGATCGCCTCATCTACTTTGTTCATTATCTCTTCATCCAGATGACATACCAGATCTCTAAGTCTTTGTTTGTCGATCGTGCGGATCTGTTCCAGTAAAACCACTGAATTCTTTACAATATGATATCTTCTTGCATCGATTTCTACATGCGTTGGCAGTTTGGCCTTATTCATCCGGGATGTGATAGCGGCACAGATAACAGTTGGACTGTGTCTGTTTCCCACATCATTCTGAATGATCAGAACCGGACGGATTCCTCCCTGTTCCGATCCCACCACCGGACTTAAATCTGCATAATAGATATCTCCTCGTTTCACCTGCACTTTGCTTCACACTCCGATTCTTAAGATATACTAAGTATTTCCTTTTTTCTCAGATGTATTCTGCAAAGTTTTACGATATCTACAGAACCTGCCACCGGCAGCTTCTGTACGAATGCACGGCAATTAAAAACTGTCTACCTGTTCTACGACTTCTCCGTGGCGGATATATTCTCTTGGAATACGTTTGTTCAATACACACACGAATTCATAATTAAATCTTCCGGAAAGTTCTCCCAGCGTATCAACTGACAGGAACTCCTTTCCGTCACGTCCGAATATTACAACTTTATCTCCGAATTCCACGTCCTCGATAGCTGTCACATCAACCATGAACTGATCCATACATACACGTCCGATGATCGGTGCTTTCTGCCCATGGATCAGCACATATCCTTTATTAGACAGACTTCTTGGATATCCGTCTCCATAACCGACCGGAATCGTAGCCACTTTTGTCGGACGGGTTGTAACATACGTTCCGCCATAGCTTACAGGCTTTCCTTCTGTCAGCCATTTTACATGGGCAACATGACTGATAAGTTCCATTGCCGGTTTTAACGGAACCCGTTCTTTCTCTACTTCATCTGACGGATACATGCCATATGTAGTGATACCCGCACGTACAATATCCATATTCGCTTCTTTCAGATCAATGATACCTGCGCTGTTGGAGCAATGATAATACTGGAACGTAACACCTCTTTTTTTCAGTTCTTCTTTCATCCAGAGATATTTATCAAGCTGCTCATTGGTAAATGTCTTATCTGCTTCATCAGACTTGGAAAAATGTGTAAACATTCCTTCCATTACCAGGTTCGGCAGTTTACTGATCTTTGCGATTTCTTCGGCATTCTCCTCTGTAATCTGGAATCCCAGTCTTGCCATTCCAGTGTCAAGCTTAATATGTACATAGACTTTACAGCCCATGGCTTCTGCAAGCTCTGACACTTCTTTTGCCATCTCATAACTATAGACAGTCATACGTACTTCATTGCGGATCATCGTATCCCACTGATCCGGGAAAATGCATCCAAGAACCAATACCGGTTTCTTCAAACATGCATCTTTTAATAAAATAGCTTCATCCAGCGTAGCTACTGCATAACCCCAGATATAATCCTTGGGTTCCAGAAGCTTTGCAATCTGAACGGCACCATGTCCATAACCATCCATCTTGATGACTGCCATCATCTGTGTATCTTTCTGAATATTTTTCTTCATCATCTCTATATTATATTCAACCGCATCTAAATCGACTCTGGCTAAAACTCTTGTATAATGTTTCACTGCTATTCATCCTCCAGTTTCATTAATGCTTTACTGATATATTCTATCAGATCTCTTGCCATTACACTATATACGCCTTTTTCAAATTTTGCAAGGTCACCGGCCAAACCATGTACATATGTACCTAATCTGGCTGCTTTTTTCGTATCTTTTTCCTGCACCATAAAGCCTGCGATCACACCGGCCAGCACATCTCCCGAACCGGCTTTTGCCATCGCACTGTTCCCGGTAAGATTCAGGCAGATTTCATTTGCCTTATCTGCGATCAGTGTTCTGGAATCTTTTAATACACAGGTTACCTGATATCCGTCAGCGAATTTCTTCAGGATCTGTATCCGGTCTTCTCTAAGATCTTCCACAGGGATGCCTGTAAGTCTAGACATCTCTTTCATATGCGGCGTAAATATGAACTTCCGGTCTGCCAGCCGATCAAGAAGATCTTTGTTATCTGACAGAAGATTTAACCCGTCTGCATCAATCAGGCATGGAACATCCACGTACTCTATAACCGTCCGCAATAACTTCTCCGATGTTGTACTTCTTCCAATGCCGGAACCAATACACACACCGTCTGCCCACTTAAGAAGCTTTAGTACTTCTTCTTTATTAAATTCATCATAAGCCGTTATGATTGCTTCCGGCAGAAGTGTCTGCAATATCTCGCGGTTGTCCTTTGGTGTATAGATTCTGACAAGCCCGGCTCCTGTCATATAAGCCGCATGGGCATTCAGATATGCTGCACCTGCCATACCCTTACTTCCAGCGATCACAAGAAGCCTTCCATAACTTCCCTTATTAGAATCTTCCGGTCTTTCCGGAAGCATTCTACGATATTCTTCTCTTCCAAAAGAATGAATCACATCTGCATCCTGTAATAACGGCTCATGCGAAATGCCAATCTCTGCTACTGTTACTCTTCCTGCATATGCTCTGCCCTGCGCCAGTTCAAGGCCGATCTTTTTCACCTCGAATGTCACTGTATCATCTGCGTGGAATGCACAACCAAGCACACATCCCGTAGAGGCTGAAAGTCCTGATGGGATATCTACTGCAAATTTTGTACCCTGCATCTGATTCATACGTTCAATCACCTGACGATATGTACCTTCAATCTTACGGCTCAGTCCGACTCCGAACACGGCATCTATCACTATGCTGTAGCTGTTATCCTGCGGGATATCTTCTGTGATCTTACCACCACATTCTTTAAGACGTCTTATCTGTTCCCGTGTCTCCGGTGTACAATGCTCTGGATTGCCGACCAGATAAGTATCCACAGAACACCCCATATTCTTCAAGATCCTGGCGATGGCAAATCCATCTCCGCCATTATTCCCTGATCCACATACCACACAGACAGAAGAAAGATCCAGATTCTCACTTTGCATCGTCTGTACACAGGCATTTGCTGCACGCTCCATTAATTCCAGTGATGCAATGCCCAGTTCCTGAATCGCGTACTGATCGGCAGCCTTCATCTGTGCAGCATTAACCAGAAGTTTCATATATTTATTCATCTCCCATCAGATATATCTCTGCAACAAAAGAACGTGTAAAAATATGTCCGTATTCCAGACTACTCCTACACGCTTTCTTGTATTATAGTTTATTTATGGTCCTCTTTGTAACGACTGATATTGTATGACAACTGCATCAGACTTTCTGACAGATGCACATTCTCAACAACAACATTATCCGGAAGGTTCAAATCTGTATGTGCAAAGTTCCAGATCGCACGTACTCCGTTCTCAACCAGCATATTCGCAACTTCAATTGCTTTCTCTTTCGGAATCGTCAGAACTGCAATATCAATCTCATTATTCTGAACAAACGTTTTCAGATCATCCATCATACGGATCGGAACTCCACGGATGGATACTCCCTGAAGTCTTGGATTCACATCAAAGATTCCTTTCAGAATGAATCCACGGTTCTCGAAGGCTGCATAATTAGCCAGTGCCTGCCCAAGATTACCTGCACCAATGATAATAATATTGTGGTCTTCTTCCAATCCTAATATCTTTCCAATCTCTGTGTATAAATACTTAACGTTATAACCGTATCCCTGCTGTCCGAATCCTCCGAAATTATTAAGATCCTGACGGATCTGGGATGCTGTTACTTTCATCCGCTTACTCAGATCGTTCGAAGAAATCCGCTCTACACCATTTTCCAACAGTTCGCCCAAATATCTGTAATACCTCGGCAATCTTCTTATGACCGCACGAGAAATCTCTCTTTCTTCCAATGTTTTCACCCTTCCAATCATAGTCTGAAATAATTATATAAAATTGAAAGATTATTGTCAAACTATTGTTGAATTTTATGCAATTTCCGTTATAATAAAGTAGCATGTGTAAATGCATTTTGAGAATACCAACGTATCAATTATCCATAACTCAGGAGGAAATATATGATATTAGCATGTCACGGGATCCAGAAATCTTTCGGTGAACACCTCATCGTCAGAGATGGATCCTTCCATATAGAAGATCACGAAAAAGCAGCTCTTGTCGGACCGAACGGTGCCGGTAAGTCCACTCTGCTCAAAATGATTGTAGGCGAATTAGCCCCGGATGACGGCAACGTCATCCTGACAAAAGGTAAGACACTTGGCTATCTTGCCCAGCATCAAGAGATGCAAAGCGGTAATACGATCTATGAAGAAGTCCGCACCGCAAAGGCCGATATAATCGCTATGGAGCGCCGTATCCGCGAGATCGAGATGGAACTTAAGCATCTCTCCGGTGACGCCCTGAACGACCGTCTGGAAACTTACAACCGCCTTACGGCCACTTTCGAACGTGAGAACGGCTATTCTTGCAAAAGTGAGATCACCGGTGTGTTAAAGGGACTTGGATTTACGGAAAATGATTTCACCAAACCCGTCGACACTCTCTCCGGAGGACAGAAAACCCGTGTATCTCTCGGCAAGCTTCTGTTAACGAAACCAGACATTTTGCTTCTTGATGAGCCAACCAACCATCTAGATCTGAATTCAATTGCATGGCTTGAAACCTATCTTCTAAACTATCAGGGAGCTGTGCTGATCGTGTCTCATGACCGTTATTTTTTGAACAAAGTTGTCACGAAAGTTCTTGAAATCGAGCTTGGAGAACTTCGTACTTATATGGGAAATTACAGCGACTATGCAGCAAAGAAGCAGCAGCTTCGCGACATACGCCTGAAGGAATATCTTAACCAGCAGCAGGAAATCAAGCATCAGGAAGCGGTTATCGAAAAGCTTCGTTCTTTCAACCGCGAAAAATCCATCAAACGTGCCGAAAGCCGCGAAAAGATGTTGGAAAAAATGCAGACCATCGAAAAACCGATAGAAGTTAATACAGATATACATCTGAAACTGGAACCATCCTGTGTAAGTGGCAATGATGTTCTGACTATTGAACATTTAAGCAAATCTTTCCCCGGACAGGAACTTTTTACAGACGTTAATCTCGAGATCAAACGTGGTGAACATGTCGCAGTAATCGGTGATAACGGAACAGGAAAGACTACGCTTCTTAAGATCTTAAACCGAGTGGTATCTGCTGATTCCGGTACTTATACACTTGGCTCCAATGTTAAGATTGGCTACTACGATCAGGAACATCATGTCCTTCATATGGAGAAAACAATTTTTGACGAGATTTCCGATGATTATCCGACTCTTACGAATACGGAAATCCGGAATGTGCTTGCAGCATTTCTTTTTACCGGTGATGATGTCTTCAAACAGATCAGTTCTTTGAGCGGTGGGGAACGCGGACGTGTATCTCTCGCAAAACTGATGCTCTCTGAAGCGAATTTCCTGATCCTCGACGAGCCGACCAACCACTTGGACATCGCATCCAAAGAAATCCTTGAGAATGCTTTGAATGATTATACCGGCACTGTACTTTATGTCTCTCATGACCGTTATTTCATCAATCAGACTGCATCACGGATTCTGGATCTTGTCAATCATACATTTGTAAATTATATCGGAAATTATGACTATTATCTGGAGAAAAAAGAAGAACTCACTACTGCATATGCCGGAGTAGCTTCTACATCTTCATCCGTTTCAGATAACAGTACAGACAAGAATGTATCCGAGTCAAAACTCAGCTGGCAGGAGCAAAAGGAAGCCCAGGCAAGACTTCGCAAACGTCAGAATGAGCTAAAAAAGACTGAAGAACGTATCAGCGAACTGGAAGGCCGTGACGGTGAGATCGATGCCCTGATGGTTCAGGAAGAGATTTTCACCAACTCTGTAAAATGCCAGGAACTCGCAAAAGAAAAAGCCGCAATAGCGGAAGAATTAGAAGAATTATACATGAAATGGGAGGAATTAGCGGAAGACGCTTAAACGCCTGATTTGCAACTTTTTAGCCCGCTCCAGAAAGCTTCTGGGGCGGGCTTTTATATTGCCATGCATTCGTAAGGAGCTGCCGGTGGCAGGTCCTGTAGATATATATTATCTATTTTAATTTTTCAGCAATTGCCTTAATAAATCCTTCGCTGTTCAATACGGTTGGATTTTCCAGTGTCGTGATCAATGCCAGATCTTTCGTCATCTTACCTTCTTCAATGGTATCAATGGTTGCTTTTTCAAGCTTATCTGCGAATGCTGCCAATTCGGCATTTCCATCCATCTCACCACGTTTTCTAAGAGCACCTGTCCATGCAAAAATTGTAGCTACAGAGTTTGTAGAAGTCTCTTCCTCTTTCAGATGCTTGTAATAATGACGTTGTACAGTTCCATGAGCTGCCTCATATTCATAATTTCCATCCGGTGATACCAGAACAGATGTCATCATTGCAAGAGAACCAAATGCGGAAGAAACCATATCACTCATTACATCTCCGTCATAGTTCTTACATGCCCAGATATATCCGCCTTCTGATTTCATAACTCTTGCAACCGCATCATCGATCAAAGTATAGAAATATGTAATTCCGGCTTCTTTGAACTTCTCGGCATAATCTTTGTCAAAGATTTCCTGGAAAATATCTTTGAATGTATGGTCATACTTCTTAGAGATCGTATCTTTTGTTGCGAACCACAGATCCTGCTTTGTATCCAATGCATAATTAAAGCAGCTTCTCGCAAAGCTTTCAATAGATCCGCATAAGTTATGCATTCCCTGTGCAACACCCGGTCCTGCATAGTTGTGTACCAGTTCTCTGGTCTCTGTGCCGTCTTCTGCCGTGTATACCAGTTCTACTTTTCCAGGTCCAGGAATCTTCATCTCTGTATTTTTATATACATCTCCATATGCATGTCTTGCAATAGTGATTGGTTTTTTCCAGTTTTTTACACATGGCTCAATGCCTTTTACAACAATCGGTGCACGAAATACAGTTCCGTCAAGTATTGCACGGATCGTTCCGTTCGGACTCTTCCACATTTCTTTCAGATCATACTCTTTCATACGTGCCGCATTCGGTGTGATTGTTGCACATTTTACTGCAACTTTATATTTCTTGGTTGCATTAGCAGCATCGATTGTTACCTGATCATCTGTCTCATTTCTATGTTCCAGACCCAGATCATAATATTCTGTGTTCAGTTCAATATATGGCTCCAGAAGATCTTCTTTGATCATCTTCCAGAGAATTCTTGTCATCTCGTCTCCGTCCATCTCTACAATCGGTGTTGTCATTTTAATTTTTGCCATGGTATTTGTCTCCTTTCTATCTGTTCGCGGCATCTTTTATTATTCTTCCAGATGCAGATTTTCCATCACGTGTAATATATGTTCATTTGCAAGCTGTTCTGCTTTTGCCGCATCTTTTGCCTTGATTGCTTCCAGGATTTCTCTGTGTTCTTCTATTGATTTCTCGGCACGCTCCGGTGCTTCAATAGACATCGTCCTGGCAAGCTGTACATACTTGTGAAAATCTGTTAATACATGTTCCAGGATCCTGCTGTTGGATGCCTCATACAATATCTTATGAAACTTACCATCCATTTCTGACATCTGTTCAATCTGTCCGGATCCCTTCTTATGCAAATGAAATTCTGACAGAAGAATCACTTCTTCCAGTTCTTCAATCTGCGCATCCGTAATATATTTCGTTGCCCAGTTGGCACACAGCCCTTCCAGTTGCGAACGTATCTTATAGATATCTTTCACATCTTTTCTGGTAATGGCTGTCACATACGCACCTTTATTCGGAATGATCGTAACCAGTCCTTCTAACTCCAATTGTCTTAAGGCTTCTCTTACCGGTGTTCTGCTTACCCCCAGTTCTTCACCGATTGTTACTTCCCTTAATTCTTCATGATTTTTATATACCCCATTCAGAATATCTTCCCGCAGATGCCGGAACACTCTTCCTCGTAAGGATCTGTCCTGATATTCTTCCATTAAAAACACCTCTGCTATATCAATTCCACACCAAGTCTCTTGCAGTTTTCGTCGATAACTCTGATCAACTCATCGTCTGTAAGAACGGTTACTCGTCCTTCTTCATACTGCTTATCTACCCATTCTTTTACAGAACTTACAAGTTCTGAGTTCTTATCTACTTTCTTGTCCTCCGGCAGCTTAAAATATGTATTGATCCAGTGTGCAATACCTGCAAGTCCGGATGTGTTAGATATTGCAACAAGCGGAGGACGGTTCAGGAATTTTCCGGTATCAAATACGTTGTAGATCTCTTCATTCTTCAATAAACCATCTGCATGGATTCCAGCCCTTGTTACATTAAAGTTCTTACCAACAAAAGGTGTTCTTGAAGGAATATGATATCCGATCTCTTTCTCATAATAATCTGCAAGCTCTGTGATAACTGTTGTATCCATCCCATCCAGTGTGCCACGAAGCTGTGCATATTCGAACACCATCGCTTCCAGTGGTGTATTACCGGTACGCTCTCCGATTCCAAAAAGTGAACAGTTCACACCGCACGCACCATAAAGCCATGCTGTCGATGAATTGCTGACTGCCTTATAGAAATCATTATGTCCGTGAAATTCGATCAGTTCGCTTGGAACACCGGCATGTACTCTGAGTCCATAGATGATTCCCGGAATAGATCTTGGTATTACAGCTCCCGGATAGTTGACCCCGTATCCCATGGTATCACAGACACGGATCTTGACCGGAATCTTATACTCATCCATCAGTTTCATAAGTTCCAGACAGAATGGAATGACGAATCCATAGATGTCGGAACGTGTGATATCTTCCAGATGACATCTCGGGCTGATTCCTGTCTCAAGACATTCTCTTACGATAGACAGATAATGTTCCATTGCCTCACGTCTTGTCATCTTTAGTTTATAGAATATATGATAGTCCGAACAGCTTACCAGAATACCAGTCTCTTTCATTCCGATCTCTTTCACCAGTTCGAAATCTTTCTTGCTCGCACGGATCCAGCTTGTTATCTCCGGGAATTTATAATCCTTTTCCATGCATTTGTAGACTGCGTCTCTGTCCTTTTTACTATAGAGGAAGAATTCACACTGTCTGATCTTTCCCTTCGGACCACCCAGACGATGAAAATAATCATATAATGTTACGATCTGCTCAGTACTGTACGGGGCACGTGATTGTTGGCCATCTCTGAATGTTGTATCTGTGATCCAGATCTCATCCGGCATACAATGCGGAACAATTCGGTCATTGAATGCGATTTTCGGAATCTCGTCATAATGGAACAGATTACGAAATACATTCGGTGTCTTCACATCCACCAACGGGTACATGTGCTCTTCCAGTTGCAATAAATTTGTATGATCATCCAGGTATACTTTCCTGTTTTCCATTTTCCATCGCCTGCGTGGTCCGAAGGGAAAGATCAGACAGTGTGAATTCTTCCTCTATAGTAAAAAGGACAGAGACGCAGTCTACAAATGCATGGAAAAGGATTATAAATTCCCGGAGATAAC
>NZ_JAMOYX010000055.1:0-17033 GCF_023669465.1 Dorea sp. MB18-49 | reverse complement strand
TGTAATGACACCAATGAAATATCATGAGCAATATACAAAAGCAGCATAAAATATCGCCAGCCATAGCATGGCTGACGATACAAAAATTTATTATTTTTTATTGTCCTCTTGACGGGGAGCATACCACTGCATCACCCCTACAGTTCTGGCGGCTCATTTTATTATAAATAACCTCTCTTATTTCTATCAAACAATAGTGTTTGTATCCGCTTCAATGCCATGAGCATTTGCTCCGGGAATGTCTTAGTTAAACTTGAAAGAATTAGATTTTCATTCTCATTACACAAATATTATTAGATAACCAATTCAGAAATATCAATGCTCGTTTTATAGTTTTGTTTTACTCCGCCAGGAGAAGTAATAAAAATCGTAGCATATTCCCCATTTTCATAAAGGGTAATTTCTTTTATATCTTTTTCTTCATCTTGGTTCGTAGTATCGCAATAAAATTTTATGGTATATTTAGGGTTCATACCTATGCTTTTTTCTGTCTCTTTCCATGATTTTATATTTAAAGCAGAAATAACCTTGTCTATATTATGCTTATCATCATACTTTACCAGCAATTCCTTATTTGCGGCATCATATATCTCTATAACTTTTACACCTTTTACATAATTGTCCATTCTCTGCCTTTTTCCGCCCCGCCAGATACCTGTGCCGGTATTTCAGCTCTGCATACTCTGTGATCCGTTTCATGTAGACTGCATCATAAGCTCCGCCTACAACACCAACCACCGGAATTCCCTGTAAGAACTTCATATACAGAAGCTCTTTTGACAAAGCGCCCGCCGTTTGTTCGATCTGCTCCTTATCCTGATACTCTTCCGGCAGTATTCCGTTTCTGATAAATTCATTTACTTTCCCGTCAATCTCACAAAGTGTATCCCCATAGGATACTGCTCCCCGGATCAATAATAAGATAAAATATTTTTCTTCCCTGCTTTCATAGCTGTATCCATACTGCAGAGCAGTCTCATAAATATTCTTTAAAATCATCCCTGTAAATACCGGAATATCCGGCAGACCGATTCCCAATACGCCCATCCCGATTCCAGACACACCGGATAGCAGTAAATTCTTTGTTCCCGTATCTCTTGCCTTTTTAGAAAAAGAGCGGAGGGATTTGGAATTCTGCTTTACATCCGCCATATACTGCCGCACCTGATAATCCTGCTCCAGTTTTGTCCGCTGATACGTCTTTTCAATAACCCCGGTTCCTTTCTCGAAAATCAGAGCAAATGCCTTCGCAAAAGCGGTATCCAATGTTTTCTGAAGTTTCGGCGGTATCTTTTCCTCCAGTTTCTGATTCAGAATGCTCTCCCTTTTCTCTGAACGCTTCTGAAGGAATCTCTGCTCCTGTACTTCCAGCTTTTCCCACTCCTTCTGAAGCGGTGTCCTTTTATCAAATAATCGCATCTTAATACACCTCCGCACCAAACGGCATCAATGCCAGTTTCGCCAGTTTAAACTGCTGTAAACCAAACGGGATTCCGATAATCGTCACACATAAAGCTGTACCCAACGCCAGATGCTCCAGTGCAAGAGGCAGACCGGATACAATCAGCCAGATGATATTCAAAAGGAACGAACCAGCTCCGCCACCATACTGCACCTCTTTTCCAAAGGGGAAAAAACTAAGCGCCGCAAATTTAAAACACTGCATCCCCACCGGAATCCCCACAACGGTAATACACCAGAGACAACCTGCCAGACACCAGCTCAGCCCACTGACTGCGCCGCCAAACACAAACCACAACACATTTCCCAGGCATCCCATATGCTACACCTCCCCATTCATCCGATTTTTCACATCAGCAAGTATCTTTTCTATCCGGTTGATGGCATCATCCACCTGTTCTCTTGCATCTGCAATCTTGCTCTGCACCATATAATCTGCCACCAGCCCGTCCAGAAAGAAATCCGCAAAGGAAAGGAAGCTGCCGATTTCCATGCGCAGATCCAAGGAAACCTGCACATCTCTTAATTCTCTCTGAAAACGCTGAATATCGCTTTTCGCCTGTTCCATCAACGCAGCTGCGTCATTCATTTTAGAATGCTTCACAAAGTCACTGATAAAGCCTCCTCCAAGCATATCAAAAATGCCCCAGTTTCTCGCACTTCCCAACTTATCCCTTGCTGCGTAAAGGCTCTGAAGCGCCCGCTCCCCTGCCTGTACTGCTTCCTGCATTTCCCGTTTCATCATTTCGTTACTCATCGTTTATCCTCTCTTTCTTTTTAGCAGACTATTGCGGCAGATTTTCTATATTTCATAATAAAAAAAGACTCCTATCATGACCTCTGCCACAATAAAAGTCTTGCTATCTCATTTGCTACGGGTATCTCTCGATACCGGTTGTCGGTTACAAAACCACCTCTTTCAAGGCGTTCAGCTACTCCCTTTTTTGCTTGAGATGAATATAACATATTGGAAATAATTTGTCAAATCATGCATTTTTCTTTTCCAACCGTTCCGCTTCTCTGGCAAATACATGCGAGATATCAAACAGTTCCGGTACATCTGATATGGTACACACATTCACACAATAATTGAGCCATGGAAATTCTTTTGTCATCTGATAAATAACTGCCATGGCTTTTGCTTCTGACATTGCTTCCACCGAATGATATCCCGATCCCTGAATATGCTCAAATCCGTTTGCTTCAAAAAAGTCCCTTACATCCGCATATGCATTATGCCAGTCACCTTTCGGATAATATTCCTTTAGTGCTTGTGTATTCAGGTCAAAATTGATGCCTTTCCTCTGTAAGCTGTCCATCTGTTAGTTCCTTATAAAGTCTGTAATCAGGTTCTCCTTTTCTGTTCCGTTATACCAGAAACACTCTAACAAATTCTCTGCAATTCCTACGGAGTTTTTCAACTGAAAGATTGCTGCCCAGAATCTTCCATAGTCCTGCTTGCGTCCCCGGTCAAGATAAATCCTGCTTCCAAGGGCTTTGACTGCACAGCTTAAATCCTCCTGCTCAAAAATCTGATCTGCCTGTTCACACATCTGATTTACCGTTTCCGGAGCGAGCTTGCTTGTATCAAATTTAAGTTCTACTTTATACATTATACTCATCCTTTCATACAACAAATGACTGAGTGACTCTTCTCTTTCTACTGTAATTCTACCATGAAACCTATATAAAGTCATTCCCCATTTTCACTTGCTTTAATATAAATTTTTCCTTTTATTTTGGAAACACAATCTCCACACAGAACTCATTCCCTTCTATCCGGGCGCTGATTTTCCCATCCATACGAAGTACCAGCTCTTTCGCAATTGATAAGCCGAGACCGCTGGAAGTCTTACTGCGTGCTTCATCCGCTTTATAAAACCGTTCAAACACCTGATCTACATTTATTTTTTCCACATGACATACTTGATTTTTTATCTGTATCCGGATGTTGTTTTCAACTTCTTCCAGTGAAATACTGATTTTCTTCTCCCCGTGATCCAGTCCGTTTTTTATGATATTCTGAAAAATTCTCTGGATTCCCTGTTCATTTCCGTTCATAAACAGCAGTTTATCTGTAATCTGTATCTCCGGTTCAATTCCTCTGCCCGTCCATTCATCGTAGTAGGAAAATATGGTATCTTTCAAAATCTTGTTGATACAGCAGGATGACATTTCCAGATGAAAAGAATCGTTTTTAAGTTTTGTAAAAGTAAATAATTCTTCCAGCATTTCTTTCAGGCTGCCGATTCTCTCCTGTATGATCTTCATATACCGTCTCTGCTCTTCCTGGTCTTCACAGGTTTCCATTAACTGAAAATATCCGTCAAGGGATGTCAAAGGAGTACGGATATCATGTGAGAGATTTGTATATGTATCCGAAATCATCTCCTCTTTCTTCAAGTATTCCTTCTTTTCCCTTCGCTTCAGTTCCAGCCATTCGTTTAAAACATCTGCCAACTCACCAATGCCTCCAAAATCCATTTCTCTGGTAATCAGCATGTTGCTGTCGTGCTTCATCAGAAACGACAACTGGCGGCAGATGTCTTTCACCTGCCGCTGGTATTTCCAAAATAACATTCCTTGTACCAGTATCACTGCTATCAATAGCACGAACCCTAGTTTTATCATTTAGATATCTCTCTTTCTGAATACCCATGCTGTCAGTAATGTAACCACGATTCCGAACGCCGCCGCAATCACAACTGCCATCAGGCATTCCTTATTGGTCGGTGACATGGATAAAAGTGCAATCTTTCCTGTCACTGTATATTTCAAAATCTGGAAATTCTCCACACCTGCCTTCTGGATCAAATGATTGATCACTCCGTATAAGACAATCATGGTATTCATGCACAGGCAGATAACAATCGTCATGCTGAACACGTTGCTGTTCAAAACCACCGCAATCGCCATACTGATTAGTACCAGTGCATAATGAAGCAAAATCTGAATACCAAAGTATCTCAGCAACTCGCTTCCATTCCCCCACTCCAGATATCCGAAGTACATCTGCTGTGCAATAATCTGAATGATGAAATAAAGCAGCATGGTAACAGTCGTATACACAAACAACACGGAAGCTTTGGAAAAGATCAGGTTTCTCCGGCTCCTTACCTGCCCGCCGATATTTTTAATATAACCGCTTCCTATATCTGCACTGGAAAACAGCACTGTAAAAATCACCAGAAACAACGCCACAAACTTTGCCTGCAGGTTTGCATATACCTGATCAAAGACCGTTACTTTTTCTCCCGGCTGTGTCGGCAGGAATACGGACATTCCCATATTGATGGTTTCTGGTTTCACTGTTTCTGCAATGCTTTCTGTCTGCTGTTGTTCCGCTTCCTTGTTCATCGTATCAATATCCAGTTTCGACATGGATGTGGAGAAGAATATAGCTGCCGCCATCACAATCCATACCACATACATACTTTTTGTCCGGACCATCCGGTACAGATCCATTTTTATCATATTAAGCATTTTGATTCCCTCCTGTCAGATTCAAGAAATAGGTTTCCAGTTCTTCACTGGTAATGGAAATTCCATTGACCAAAATTCCTGCTTTTGCCAGTTCCATATTGACATTGGCGCTTTCATTCAATCGTTCAAATATATGGATATGGCTCTTATCTGTAACCTGATAGTTGGTAAATCCCATTCTGTCCAGAATCGGGACTGCCTGCTCCGGATGGATTAACTCTATTTCAATCCGTTCACTGCAGCGTTTCATCAGTTCTTCGCTTGTCAGCTCCTGCAGAAGACTTCCATTATGGATAATTCCATAATCCGTTGCAATCTTAGATAATTCCTCTAAAATATGACTGGATATCAAAATCGTCATATTCCGTTCATCTCGCAGTCTCTGTATGGTATCACGCACCTCTGCAATTCCCTGGGGATCAAGCCCATTGATCGGTTCATCAAGGACCAGGAGATCCGGCTCCCCGACCAGTGCCAGCCCGATTCCGAGACGCTGCTTCATTCCAAGGGAAAAATGTTTCGTTTTTTTCTTTCCGACACCTTCCAGTCCGACCGTCTCTAAGATATCTTCGATGTATCCCTTTTTCCGAATACCAAACAATTCACATTTTATTTTCAGGTTTGTATATGCATTCATGTTGCCATACAGCCCCGGTGCTTCAATCAGACACCCCACACGAGAACGAATCCTCTCCAGTTCTTTTCCTTTACACCCGAACATCTCAATCTCTCCGGCTGTCGGTCTTGCAAGTCCACTGATCATCTTCAGGCAAGTCGTCTTTCCCGCACCGTTCCGTCCGATAAATCCATAGATAGCACCCTTTTTTATGTGAAGGTTTACTTTATCCACTGCCTTATGATGACCATACTGCTTCGTCAATCCATTTGTACTTAATAACAATTCACTCAATGCTTTCATCTCCTTTTCTTATCTGCTGTTATCATATCGGATAAATCCTAATCAAACGCAAATAAATAGTAAAAAAAGAGTAAAGATTAAGAATGCAGACGGTAGCCGATTCCCCATACGGTATCAATATATTCCTCCTGCGTTACTGCTTTTATCTTTTTCCGGATATTGCTGATATGTACATCCAGTGTCTTTGTCTCTCCCATATAGTGTTCATCCCACGCATATTCAAAAATCTCTTCTTTGCTGAAGACCTGTTTCGGATGCTCCAGTAAAAGCTCCAGAATTGCAAATTCCTGCTTTGTAATTTTGGGAAGCAGCACTCCGGCAATCCGGACTTCAAAGCGCTCACGGTCCAGTTCCAGGTTTTTATATGACACGCTTTTATGTTCCGGCTCCTGCTGCATATGGCGGCGCTGAACCTGAATCCGGGCAAGCACCTCCTGTATCTCAAACGGTTTTGTAATGTAATCATCTGCCCCACTGGTAAGAAGCCCGATTTTTTCATCCAATCCGTCTTTGGCTGTCAGGACAATAACCGGCGTATTGCCCTGTTTCCGAATCTGGGCAAGCACCTCTTCTCCTGAAATTCCCGGAAGCATCAGATCCAATAGAATCAAAGAAAAGCCCGCCTTATCCATCTGGAACAGCATCCTCGCTTCCGTCCCGGAAAAAGCCTGTACCGTCTCATACCCTGCTTTCTGTAATGCCGTATATAAAAGATTATTGATATCCGTATCGTCTTCTACAATCAGAATTCTGTTTTTCTGCTCCATTTTTCTCATCCTTCCATTTTCCGATTTAAACAATATTATATTGCACTTTTATAACTATGTCCAAAATTCTTTTGATATTATCCTTCCACCTCGTCTACATATGCTATATATAGTTCTAATTCTTTTGACATATGCTATATCTTGTGTTAATATAATCTTGTATTTAAGTTTTTGTGCTGTCCCGTCATGGGAGTCTGGACCATTCATCCAGAAGCATATGCAGTTTAAGTTTGGAAAATCGTGTCATTATACTGCCGTTTTATACGGTGCTATAATGGCACTTTTTTTATTTTAATCTATTTTAACGCCCAAAGAGGCAGAAAGGAGAATTTTTATGTCAGCAATTTTAACAATTTTAGGGAGGGCCACAAGAGATCCTGAGATGCAGCAAGGAAAAAATTCCGGTACGGAATATGTTTCTCTGGACATTGCAGTTTCACAGCGAGGCCAGGATGGAAAGGAAGAAACCATTTACTATCAGTGCTATTTTAACAAGTTCCTTGCAGAACGCTTAGCAAAAGCAGGCGTAAAGAAAGGAACCGGGCTGATGATCTATGGTGATCTGGAGCTTCATCCGTTCATTTATCAGAAAGGAAAGAATGCGGGGCAGGCAAATGCCGGTCCGAGGATCAATGTCAAGGACTGGCACTTTGTACCATCCAACCGTTCTGACAGCAATACCGGACATCCGGGTGCAAACCAGAACAGCCAGCCGAATGGTGGTGCGGCAACGCCCGGTGCAGCCGGCAATGGCAGCTACCCAATGCAGGGAAATCCCAATGGCAGCTACCAGAATCAGGCAATGCCTGGCGGCTATCCACAGCAGGGAATGGCTCCTGCTAACGGTGCCTACACGCCTCCTGCAAATGGCGGACAGTATCAGGCTCCGCCAAACGGAACCGGTCAGCCACAGAGCAGCTACCCGCCGCAGGGCAGTTATACCGGAATGCCAAATTACGGAGGTATGCCGGGCAGTCAGCCAACTGACGGCTTTCAAAATGTGCCGGAACAGATGGCATCCCAGTTGCCCTATTAACTCTCAAGGAACCCTATGTTGAGGAATTGCATTTATCATCTTTGTGATGATGCAGTTCCTCTTTTTCATGTCCGGAAGCGGCGATTTCCCATCCAGCTTCCGGGCTTGTCTAAGAATCATGAATCAGAAAGGAATCAGCTCATGAAAAAATCAAATCGAAAAAAATTCTTACAGTTTGTCGTGCTTGTACTGTTTCTTGCAGCACTTTTCGTACCACAGGATGCCAACCGGCTTCTGATTGCAGGCATTGCCCTGATCGGTATCGGAGTCACGCTGTTCAGTTATCTTCTCCCGCTTTTCACGGAACGCCTGAAAAACAGGGAGCATAAGCTACGAAAACGCCCAGAAAGAACTCGTCATCTGGAAGGAACACCTGATCTGGAAACCATTCTCTGGAGACAGATCAAATTCCAGATTACCGGAAAGCTCAAGGAAGCCTTCCCGGATGCCACATGGGATTTTGTGAAAGAACCACCGCTCTCCCAGATACTGGATGGGGAACCATTACGGATTCGCACACGGAATACCGGAAGTTATAATTTTGCGGAAATTCTCATGGATGCCCGTGGCAGTCTGACGCTTCAGATGATGACCATTGAATCCTTACATAAAAAGGAACCGTCAGAAGGAAATCCGGATTCCAGACCAGCCGTTAATCCCAAATCATGGTATTCCCTGATTGGGAAACCGCTACTGATGGAATTGGTCGGTGACTTACAGGCAAGGGGCTATGAAAAGCTGTTTATCAACGAGCAGGGAGATGTCTATATTCTGAACGGCACTGAACCGGAAGTCCGGGGAAAGCTGGAACATTTCCCGCCCAAAGATTACTGGGGCGAATTGACGGAGATTTTTACTGAAGATGAATTGACCACAGAAGAGACCGAGCAGGCACTGGAACTGTCCTGGATCTCATAAGAAGGAGGAACGAATCATGGCAAATAACATCGTAGCAACCTGGGGGTTCAAACGCAAACTCCCGGAACCATTTGAGGATTATACGGACCATGCAATCTTTGATGACATTGCATCCAAATACTGTACTCAGCCACGGAAAAAATCCACGCTTCATGCAGCTACCCTGCGGGCAGTCCTTGCTTATCTGGAGCTGGAAAACCCGGTTGGCAGTACCCCGCCGGAAAAGCTTGGGGCGGTCGGTACCCAATCCAACAATTTTGTTGTGGCGGAATATCCGAGCAAAACCGGTGATCTTCAGGTGGTTGTCTACAACCAGCTAAACGGAAAGTTTTACGGAGGCTGCTATACTCCTCCGCCGGATGTGGAAAGCACACCGGAAAAATACGAATTTAAAGACTCCAAACAGTCCGGTGCGGCTCTGCTGTTCGCACTGATGCCGGTTTTTCTGGCAGATGAAGAGTGTAATGAAAAGTATCAGGAATTAAAAGCGCACCGGGACAACGGTTATCCCGATCTGGACGCCGCTGCGGAAACAGCAGCCGTTCTCTGCGACAACATTTACCGGAGAACCCGCTATGCATCAGGTCTCCCGACCGGTGGTGTTAAGATTGACCTTCCGGCAAACGGCGTATTGTCGCTGATCAAACCGTTAAATATCCAGAAGGGGGTCTATGCACCAACCGAAGTGCTCCATGGAGACTTTCAGGTGTTACGTCCAGGAAGTGGATTTAAGAAAGCACAGGCAGCCATTTCCAGAGATGATTTTGTTGGGAAATTTATCCTGACCGCATCCCGAAGGCTGTCTCCGGAAGAGGAGGTATCTGTTCCGACATTGGCAGAGTGGTACATCATCCCTCCGGAAATCAAACGGATCTGCGAACACGCAAAACTGACAACGGATACCACACAGCCGATGCGGAATTTTCTTTTACGGGGACCGGCAGGTACCGGAAAGACCGAAGGAGCCAAAGCCATTGCTTCCGCACTTCACCTTCCTTACCGCTGCATTACCTGTTCCGCAAATACAGAGGTATTCGACCTTTTAGGTCAGATTCTTCCGGATGTGGACGGAAAACGCACCCGGCTTCAGCGGCAGTACCCGTCTTTTCAGGAAATCCAGTTAGATCCCTCCGGTGCCTATCAGAAGCTGACCGGAAACTATGATGAAGAAATTTCTGCCGAGGACACCTACCAGAAGCTGATCGATACGATTTTTGATGAAATGCACAGCTATTATAAGGAACACACCTCCGGACAGAACTTCCAGTATGTGGATACGCCTCTAGTCGAAGCCATCCGCTATGGGTATATTCTTGAGATACAGGAGCCTACGGTCATTGCTAATCCCGGTGTACTGGTTGGACTTAACTCCCTTTTAGACCGCTGTAACAGCGTATATCTTCCAAACGGAGAAACCATCCACCGTCATCCGGATACGACCATCGTAATCACCACAAACAATGACTATGCAGGCTGTAAACAGATGAACCAGTCTGTCATTTCCCGAATGAACCTTGTGATTGATCTGGATGAACCGGATGAGGATACACAGGTAGAACGTGCCATGGCTGTTACCGGATGCAAGGATGCAAAAACGGTACGTCTGATGACACGCATTGTCAAATCCATGGCTGTCTACTGCCGGGAAAATCTCATTACAGATGGCTGCTGTGGCATGAGGGAGCTGATTTCCTGGGTGCAGTCCTACATGGTCTGCGGGGATATCCGGGAAGCGGCCCGTTACACGGTGCTTGCCTCTGCCTCTGCCGATGCTGAGAACCGTACGGAAGTGGAAGAAAGCTGTCTGGATACTGTGCTTGCTGCGTAGGACACGCCTATGAGAAAAGCAGCACTCACAGAAGCCCAGATCCGAAAGCATCTGGCAGATAATCTGTCTTATCTCCGGCAAGCCAAAACACCGAAGTTATCACAAAAGGCAGTTGCCAGAATCTTAAATCTTCCCCCGAAAACCATTATGAATTATGAAAATGCAAACTCCTCCCCGATGGCTTATGCCGTCCTTCGCCTTGCTGTGTATTACGGCTGCACGATGGAGGAACTGCTGACAAAAAATCTAAGAAAAGAAAGGAAGAATATCACGTGAATCACAGCCAAAGAAATTTAAAGAAACTAATCCGGGCAAAAGAGGATTCCATTGCGGATGAGGAGTTATTCCTCTCCGCTGCCTATCAGAAGTACCAGACCTCCCTTGCCAGAGCCGTTACCGGACGTTACCGGTATGGACTGCAGGTACTGCTGGACTGGGACATTTCCGAACAGGCAGGCGTTGCATATACCGACAATTATAAGGTACATCTCAACGCAGCGAACCCGATCACCCAGTCTTTCCCCACCCGTTTCTTACGTTCCCAGAGCCTGACAGGGCTCACCGGGCATGAAGTGGGGCACTTACTCTATTCTGATTTCACAGCCCACGCTGTTCATCTGAGGAGTCTGGAAAACGGTTCCTTCTATCCGAAGGAGCCGGAGCTATCCCTTCCAGCTTATCAGACAGCACTGGAGGAGATCAAAGAAGTGTTAGAAGAAAAGGACAAAGCCGGATGCCTGACACTGGCACGATGCGCCGCAACTTTTCAAAACATTCTGGAAGACATCCATATTGAAGACCGTATGTGTGAGGAATTCCACGGCACCTTCCGACAGGGGATTGAACTCAATAACCTGCGTATGTCCGAACAGATTCCTTCCATACAGGAACAAATTGACAAAGAATACCAGCCATTTTCCATCATTGCCAACCTGATCCTTTCCTATTGCCGGACCGGAAACATCAACAATCCCACCGGCTATCAGGGGGATTATCTGGATACCATTTCCGATTGTACCGATCTTCTGGATACGGCAATGGAATCGGAAAAAGGCACTGACCGGATGCTGGTTTCCAATGCGCTCTTAGCCCTGACCTGGAACTATATCCAGCCGCTCATCGAAAAAACACGGGAGGAATTGGAAATGCATGGCGAGGATTCCGCTGCCGATGCTCTGGAAGATCTTCTAGGGGATGAAGTCAGCAGCGGCGCTCCTCTTCCGACCGGAAAAAGCGGTGCCATTCCAAAGAATATCAAACCAGCTTCCCCAAAAGGAAGCGGGAATGATGAGGGCAATGCTCCTTCCGGTCCACGTACCAAAGAGGATGCTATAGAGGAAGCCAAACAGGTGCTTTCGGAAGAAGGCGGGCGCATCGCTCTTACAAAGACCAATACCATTCTGGATGAAAACAACCCCGGCGTCACTTATGTCAGTCAGTATCAGGGCAGCGGCTATGAGCATGCTGCAGAGGATCTGTTCCGGATCTTGAACGATGTGGCTGCAGAAAAGGTGCAGGAAGACTGTCAGACGGAACTGACCGAGGAACTGCAGAAAACAGCCAATGATATTCATTACGGCAATGCCCATGCAGGCATCCATGTTACCATCCATCGCCTGACCAGTGTTTCCGATTACCTGAAGAATGAATACCAGACAGTTGCTCCCCCGCTCCTGCGGGCTTCCAAAAAGCTGCAAAGCACCATCCTGCCGCTTTTGAAAGAAGAACAGCAAGGCGGAAAGCAGAAGAATCTCCTGTTTGGAAAACGTCTGGACTCCCATGCTCTCTATAAGACAGACGGAACCATCTTTACCAGAACCAGACTTCCAGGAGAGGAAAAACGTCTGGCTGTTGCCCTCCTGATTGACGAGAGTGGTTCGATGGGTTGGGGTGACCGGATGACACATGCAAGAAAGACTGCCATTGTCCTTTATGATTTCTGTAAAAGCCTCGGTATCCCTATCACCATTTACGGGCATTCCACGGATGCAGGCGGCGTTGCTCTTTACTCCTATGCAGAATTTGATTCTGTGGACAATGAGGACTGTTACCGGCTGATGGATATGTGCGACCGCAACGGGAACCGGGACGGCGCAGCTCTCCGCTTCGTAGCAGAGCATTTGTGCACACGCCCGGAGCTTCAGAAGCTGCTGATCCTGATTTCTGACGGTCAGCCAGCCGATTACGGCTACAGCGGAACGGAAGCAGAGGCAGATCTGCGGGGCATCAAGAAAGAATACGAAAAACGGGATGTCATCCTGTTTGCGGCTGCCATTGGTGACGATAAGGAAAATATCCGCAGGATTTACAAGGACGGATTCCTGGATATCACGAAACTGGAAGAGCTTCCAAAGAATATGGCACAGCTTGTCAAACAGCATCTCAAATAAAGGAAGGTGAATACTCATGAATGAAACTTATCAAAACCGGATTACCGACCAGATCTGCAAGATCCAGAATGACCGGGCACTCATTGCCTTTTATGACCGGCTCCGCTACGCACCACTCGGCAACTATGCACAGCTACATGCCAAAGGGGAATATCAGGAAAACGGGCATAAAGTACATTCTTTAATCTGCATCACCATTCAGGATTATTCCAACGGTACCGGAGACCGGAATATCATCACCCGTTTCAACCTGGCACCGGAACAGATCCAGTTCCTCTTAACCCGGATCACTTCCGGTTTTCAGGAATTTGAATGGAGCCAGAGCAAGATCTACGGCAATCCCGATCAGAACGGTTATTCCACAGCCCAGATGTTTTATATCTCCAGACATCCCTATGATTCCAAAGGGCAGCCTATGAAAAGCCCATGGAAAATCCAGATTGTAAATGGGAAAGGCATCAAAGCACAGAATAAGAACGGTGGTTCCTACATGCAGCCACGCAGCTTCCAGTCCGAAAAGACGACAGCCATCCAGCTTACCGACATGGATCTGTTCACGCTTCTGAAGCGGACGGATTCCTATATTTCCAACTGGGAAACGGTGATTGCTGCATCACTGATCAATAACGGAAAACGGATGCTGGCAGACCAGCAGAACAGTCAAATGCAACAGACAGCACAGGCTCCGCCTTACGCTGCCTAAATTTTCAGAAGAGAAGCGGTACTTTACTGCTTCTCCTCTTTTTAAGAAAGGAGACTTTAGTTATGAATATTGCACTCATCCGGACCATGGACTCTCAGGGGCGTATCGTCATCCCTGCAGAAATCCGGAAACAAATGAAGCTCTCAGACGGAGATGCACTGGAACTGGAAAATGTGGGAATGGAGCTGCTTTTACGCAAATGCCCTACCCACTTAAACGGAAAAGAGGAAATGGCTTCCTATCTTTCCGTCCTCTACAGTGTCATCCACTGTGGTATCGCAATTTGCAGTGAGGCTCACATACTCGTATCTGCGGGCATCTATCTTCCGGAAGGCACTCCCGTTACAGAAGAACTCGCCGAATTGGTTGCGGACGGCCAGGAACTGATCTCTGCTGAGAACTGCCCTGTCTACCCGGTATCCAACACCCGTCAACCGGTTTGTGCTTTTTTCCCGATTTTAAGGGAAGACAGAGAGCCGCTGGCACTTCTTCTCTGTTCCAGAACCGGACAGCATTTATCCGAGATGGAATTGGGATGCGCTAAACTGGTCGCTGCCGTAATTGCAAACAAAATTAAGTAAGGAAAGGAGCGTGAAATCAATGAAGAATACAAATATAACCTTACACACCACCCAAAAGAAAGAATATGTCCTCACCGGAATCCTGTCCCTGCCCCTCCATCTGGGAGAACGGGCGTGGATCTATAGTTATAACCAGACCTTTGCTACCAGTCCGGTGCAGAGTATTCTGGAAGTATCCGAAAACGGTGTGGTATTTGAGACCTGCAACAGTATTTACCGTCTCAGCTACACCCGTGTTCCGATGGAGCTGGAGGCGATGTGTGCTTGACAAGAATGGAAGAACTGGAGAGCTGCCTTTCGGGGCTCCTCTCCACCTTAAAGAAGAACCGGGAACATGTGCCTCTGGAAGTGCTGAAGACACAGTATAAGCAGCCGTATGAAGAACTGGTCAGAAACATCAACCTGACCGCTTCTGCCTATGCAAAATCTGTGCTGCTCCACCGGCTGGTCCTGAATCCGGATGCAGATGTGGAGGAACAATGTACCGTCATCAACCAGATGATACAAACTTCCGGGATGCTGAAGAAAATCAGCTCCTGCATGTCCAAAACCTATGATGTAGGACAGATGTATCCTCTGATACTGGAACTACGCCATATGGTCGAACAGGCACTCTGGCCCTACGTAAATCAAGCTACCTGTCTGGTCGCAGATTTGGATGATATAGAAAAAGAACCGATTCTTTATAACCTTTTGACACACGCAGTTTATGAAAATGATACCTGGATTCATCGGGAAATCGACCTGCGCTGGAAACTGCTGGTGCATCTTACTCCCGAACAAAGAGAATCCGTACCACCAGCCAATTGTAATATGAATGGAGGAATTTACCATGAAAGAACAATCATCTAATCCTTGCGAAAAAGTCTCATTTATTTTGACTTATGACCAGTTTGAAGCTGCCTATAACATCTACCGGGAACAATTTATTTCCTGTGACTTCATCCGCCGCACCTTGGAACGTCTGGAGGAAGGAATCGGACTTTGCAACCTTCCATATGAAACGCTGCATGATAATCCAAACCTTCTTCATGAAGCATACCTGCAGTTTCTCCGACTGGAAGACTGCAATGTAGCTTACAATGACACGCTGGAGCAGGTGATTGATGCAATCGAACAACGGCTTGCCACTGGCACCTTATCCCCTGTAAACCTTACGGTTTCCAACCAGAATATGGGTGAAACTTTTGAAACGGAGGTGGATGTGTAATGGCAAATATCTGCTGTGATGATGTGATCTTTTATACAGAAGGAAATCCGGAAGGACTATATGACTTGTGGGAGGATCTGGAAACCCACATCATTCTGAACCAGAATCCTGATTTATGCTGGATTGGCAATTTATTTTCCCACAAGAAAATAGATTCCACCGGAATATCTCTTCGTGGAAATGTCAGCTACATGGAATGGAATGATACGTATATTCTGTTGTCCTTATCAACTGCCTGGTCACCGCTTTACGAATCATATCAGGCAATCGCTGCAGCATATCATCTTTCCTTTGTGATGCAGAGCATGGAACCTGGAGAACGGATCTACTACAACACAGATGCCGCTCACATTTTCTTTCCTGACCGGTACTGTATCCGCTTATATGAAGAAAGCCTGGTAACTCCATCCGGTATCACCATCGGGGAAAAGCTGGAAGACGGAGAACCGTTTGCATCCGAACAGGATGTAATAAATCGGTTCCGGGACTGCGGATATCCGGCAGACACACTAAAAGAATTACGACTTATGCTGGATGAGGATGACATCACCATATTTGAATTTACAAATCCTTATCTTAGCAAGCATACAGAAATCGGAGGAAAATGTGCATGAAACTTTATATCTTAACCAGTTACAACATTATCAGATTTAAAGGAGGAACACCATGACTGATTTGGAACTGGATGTCTGGAATGCATGGCTCAGGGAACGTCAGGAACATCTGGAAGAAACCCTGTCCAATATCTCACCATCGGAAGAACCCTGCAGATATTACCTGCTAACCGGATATATTCAGGGAATGCTAGAAGCTCTTACCATGCTTACGACTGTTGAGGATGGGAAACGCTTCAAGATCAAACTGGAGCAATTTCGCCAGAAGCTGCTCCTCTCTGGAGATTACGATGCTGCCGGTAACTATAAACCGACAGCGAAGAAAACTGCTGTTTAAAGACTTCGAGCCGCCCAATCGGACGGCTCTTTTTATGCCCGGAAACGGTATCCTACACCACGTATCGTTTCTATGTAGTACGGTTCTTCCAGATTTTCTTCTATTTTCTTTCTCAGATTCTTGACTAACCCATATACTGCTTTTTTTATCTCTTCCTTTAAATCCGGTTGACGGATTTCCTTAAAATTTATGATTTTCGTGACACGTGTCAAATCCTGTTTCACTTCTATATCAAGTTTTTCAATTCCCCAAATGTCTTTTGCTATCTCATTTACGTCTGTCTCTTTTAAACGAACCAGATAATCTATCAGATGCTCTACATACAACAATGTTTTTGCCTGTACAATTCCTTTTCCACCATTCGTTTTTTTATAGGACTCCGTTAATGGCAATCCCTGTTTCATAAGCCAGATTTTCATTTGTTGAATCCATTTTGTTTTATCACAGTCCAAGAAACTCTCTGGTTTATTCCTTTGCTTATACTCTTCTTCCTCTGGAGCTCCTTTCATATTTTCAAACAACTGTCGCATAATCTGCATAACTACATCATCTATGTTTCTTAATTGTTCTTTGTGCTTATTTTTTTTATTTTTCCAGTACTTTCCATTTGTAAATATCAATATAAAAAATCAAAGATTTTCCAATAAAAATTCACTTTTATTTTTTATCCATCAACCTCTCACCTACTATCATAGATATTGCAATAAACGTCAATGTCAATCCAATTATCGCTATATCTGTCTTTTTCTGCATAGAAAATAGTGCAAGACTGACACAGTATAATAT
>NZ_JAMOYX010000054.1:0-17742 GCF_023669465.1 Dorea sp. MB18-49 | reverse complement strand
CATTTATTGTTATAAATATATAACAAGGAGGATATTTTGTCAATAGATTTTATATATATCCATATCCCACTATCACTATTCCCCCAAATTGATAACTTCTTCTTGCCACCATATTGCTTGTATTTCCTTCAATCGTATTCACTCGTCCATTCGCTACATTCACAACAATCCCTACATGGTCCACCTGTCCATCCTTATTCCAATCAAAAAAGATAAAGTCTCCTGCGGATGGTGTATAGCCTTTTCCTTTCCATCTTCCTTGTCCCTGAAACCAACTTGCTCCTACAGCACAGCTTGAGAACTTCAATACTTGTCCAGATGCAACCATTCCACTTTGTTCTGCACACCATGATGCAAAACAGGCACACCATTCTACCCGGCTGTCAAATCCATACCAGCTTCAGAACTTCTGACCACCACTGTTTCCAAGCTGCCCCATTGCAACCGATACGATCTGCTGATTTCCAAACAAACCAGAAAACAGGCTGCCACCGGAATAATACCGCATCACATGGGGAACGTATTGGGGATCTCCGTAACTGCTCCATCCTTGCGAAGCTTCCTGTTCCTGTGAAAATTGTAAAGCATTGGCTTCTGTGTATCCGCCTCTTTGCAGCGCCCATCCTATGTATCCGTTTCCATAGTTATATCCCTGTCATGCAAGTCTTAACTTATCCATATCCTGTGGGCTGCTGCATCCTGCCTGACTGATACAGTCTGCAAAGGTCTGCACTCCCACCTCTATCGAATAATTCGGATCGGTAATAGAACCGGGACTGTGTGAGAATCTTGTATTATACAGACTTTCCGAACACTGCATCGGGTCTGTTCCCCTGCCTCCAGATTTCTGCATCATGATGGCCTGAATCGCAGATACATATTCCAGGATAGTAGCCGTGTCGCTGTGATAACTCCCTGCGGTTCTGCATGATTGCTTCATTGAGGTGGGCTTCTTTCCTGTCAAGCACTTTTTCTTCCATACGTTCCAGCCCATCTTCAATTTTCTGAAGGAAGCTCATATCCTTCTCAATCAGATGATTAAAAAAGGCAAGCAGAAAATCCTGAATAGAGAACCCCTCATATAGTTCTTCCCGAATCTGTTCCACCATGTTCGGCAGTTTTGCATCATCACTCACAAACCACAGCATGTTCTGATACAGCAGGAATCCAAAAAGGAACGGCTTCTGCCTGTGCCCATCTGTCAACGGTGACCGGATAATTCCCTGAATACAATTATGAAAGAACTCTACTTTGCAGTATTTCTCACAGTTCAGACTGTGAAGCAGCTCCTTTTTACAGGGATGCAGGATTTCACTTGCTTCAAATTCCTTTAGTGTTGCTGCCAGTATCAGACACGTATTCTCTTGCTGGTTTTCTGTTCCATCCCAGCCCATTTTTCCCTGTATCGGTTCTTCCTGTATGGTTCCCATCCGGGTATCCAGTATATATTGTTTCATCACCGTCACCTCTCGTTCATTTTCTCTCCAAATAGCACAAGAGCGGAGGAGCATTTCTTCGCTCCCCCGCTCACCTGTATCTTCGCATTAGCCTTCAATGGCAATGTATTTCTTTTCTTCTACTGCCGGTTTATCTTTCTTCGGAACAAGCAGTTTCAGAATACCATGTTTAAACTCTCCTTTGATATCCGCTTCCGTAACATTCTCTCCTACATAGAAGGAACGCTCGCAGGCTCCGGCATAACGCTCCCTGCGGATATATTTTCCGGATTTCTTCTCCTGCTCATCCTTGTCCAGGCCTTTCGCCGCACTGACGGTCATATAACCGTTGTCCAGTGAAACCTTGATCTCGTCTTTCTTGAATCCCGGAAGATCCATTTCCAGTTCAAAGCCGGAATCTGTCTCTTTGATATCAGTCTTCATCAGGCGTTTTGCATTGTGTCCGTACAGTTTTCTTTCTGTCTTTCTCAGATCTCTATCATCAAAGAATGGAAAATCACTCATAAAATCATCAAACAAATTTTCTCCAAAAATACTAGGCATTAACATACGTCATTCCTCCTTTTTATGAACCTGTCATGTCAGCCGGTCTTCCTTTGGAAGTCCGGCAGATTGAACATCTATGTCATGAATACATTATCCTTCAATGGCAATGTATTTCTTATTTTCCACAGCCTTCTGCTCTTCTTTTTTCGGAACCAGCATCTTCAATGTACCGTTTTCAAATTTGGCTTTGATATCTTCTTCAGTTACCGCATCACCAACATAAAAGCTTCTGCTGCAGGAACCAGTGTAACGTTCACGACGGATGTACTGTCCTTTATCATTTTTCTCTTCCTTCTTGGAATCTGAAGTAGCACTGATTGTCAGATAACCATCCTTCAATGCTGCCTTTACATCTTCCTTTTTTACTCCCGGAAGGTTCATTGTAATCTCATATCCATGTTCGGTATCCTTCACATCCGTCTTCATCAAACCATTTGACTCCGCTTCATTTTTTACGAATGGATAATCAAAAAAATCATCAAATAAGTTTTCTCCAAAAATACTAGGCATTAACATAAGTCATCTCTCCT
Source organism: Dorea sp. MB18-49 (assembly GCF_023669465.1). Lineage (NCBI taxonomy): Bacteria > Bacillati > Bacillota > Clostridia > Lachnospirales > Lachnospiraceae > Dorea > Dorea sp. MB18-49. Next base: position 15,209 of record NZ_JAMOYX010000054.1, on the reverse strand, counting down.
TTTTTCTATGCATGTTTACCTTGTTTCTTTGGAACTGGGATGTTATAAGAAACTCAAGAGAATCTTTTTAACTCTCTTTGTTGTTCCTTCTTCTTTGTTCTATATGTACTATAGCACGTATATTAGCACTCGTCAATAGTGAGTGCTAATATTTTTGTGAACTTTCTGTGTCCCTTAAATGAAAAACTAACTTCCACCTTTAGTCTGTTTTGCTCTACATTAGGAACTGGGGGTGGAAGTTAGTCTTGCAATCGTTTATTCTATAAGAAATACCAGGGCTCCTCCCTGGTCATATCCTCCAACTACCGGAAATGGGATATTTTTATTGTATAGGAGGATTCATTTATGTCTACTAAAGCTACTGGAAACAAAAAACACCTTACCCTTGCTGATCGTGCTGCCATTGAACATGGTATCAGCCGTGGGGAAAATTTCACGCAGATTGCCTGCAGAATCAACAAGGATTCTTCTACCATTTCCAAGGAGATTCGGCGTCACCTTTTCCGGGTTCCTCATTTTCAAAACGAAACCCAGCGGAAGCGCTCAGAATGCGAGCATTTTCAGAACTGTGTAAAGCAGCATATCTGCGGGAATCAGACTTGTAATTCCTTATGCTGGAAATGCCGCCCTAAGCGCTGTTCCATGTATTGTCCTGACTTTACTCCCAGACTCTGCGAAAAGTTAAAAAAGCCCCCCTACGTGTGTAATGACTGCCCTCAGATACGCAACTGTTCCCACGACTTCTATTTCTACAGGGCCAATTATGCCAACGATATTTACAGTGAAACAAAATCTTCTTCACGCTCTGGGATTAACCAGACTCCTGAGTCCCTGGAACAGCTGGACCGTCTGGTTTCCCCTCTGCTTCTGCAGGGACAGCCTTTGTCCCATATCTTTGCTTCTAATCAGGAATCCGTCCCTTGTTCTATAAGGACCCTCTACAACTATATAGACCAGGGATACTTCACTGCAATCAACCTCGACCTTCCCCGGAAGGTCCGCTACAAAAAACGTCGGCAGGTCCGCAGAGAACCTGACAACACTGGATATAGAAAAGACAGATCCTATCAGGATTTTGAGAGATATCTGGAAAAGTTTCCAGATACAAATGTGGTGGAATTAGATGTGGTGGAAGGTGCCGGGGGAAAATCAGAACAAGTACTGTTGACCATGCTTTTCCGTAATTGTAGCCTTATGCTTATTTTTCTTATGGAGGCTGACAGGAAGGACAACGTACAAGATGTGTTTCAGCGAATATATACCCATCTGGGAGCAGAGCTATATCGAAAACTCTTTCCGGTCATTCTTACAGACAATGGTGCCTCATTCAAAGATCCAGCTATTTTTGAACGGCCTGAAGGTGAACTTCTATCCCGTGTCTTTTACTGCGATCCCATGGCTTCCTGGCAGAAGGGACGTCTGGAAAAAAATCATGAATTCATCCGTTATATTATCCCCAAAGGTACGACATTCGCAGGCTTGGACCAGGAGCAGGTAACTCTGATCACCAACCACATCAATAGCGTAGCAAGAGCCAGTTTAAACGGCTGCACCCCGTTTGAACTGGCTCTGCTGCTGATAGACAGAAAACTGCTGGACCTCTGCCAGCTGGAAAGGATTCCCGCCAACCAGGTGATCCTTAAGCCATCACTCTTGAAAAAGTAACTGCAAGATCCATTTCCGGCGCTGGTTTCATAATCAGGCCGGTGGAAGTTAATTTTTCAAAAGTACTTTCAGTGGTCCCAAAATCATGCCCATCTTCCAGAAAAAGCTTTGTTTTCTGCCCTTATTATATGTTAATTTTTACGAATAATCCAGAACTATATGGATGTTAGTCCTGCAAAAAGGTCTTATTTTACCTGTGCCAATGTATGGTGGAAGTTACTTTTTCATTCAACCAACTTTCTGTGTCCTTTCTATATTGTTTTGCTATTGCTTATTTAGTATATTTCAATTTGACATATACTATATCTAGTGTTACACTGTTCTTGTATCAATTATTTGTGTCAATCCGGAAAGGATTTATCACACGCAGTTTAGGTTTGAAACGTAGTCAGGAGTATTCCTATGCCCAACAAGCAGCAGGGACTTCTGGCTTTTTTTATTTTGCAGGAAACTGCATCTATTTTGAGAATGAACATAAGCGTCATTCTCTTTTTTTATGCCTGAACGCAGGGAAAGGAGGATTACGAAAACAAATGATTCCGGAACTGGCACGCCACAAAAGAAAGGAGACTCTATGTCAATCAAAAGAATTAAGAACCTTGTAAAACAACTCAATGAATACCGTCATGCCTACTACAATCAGGATGCCCCTCTGGTATCCGATGCCGAGTATGACCGGCTCTTTGACAAACTGAAGGAACTGGAGGAACAGACTGGTTTCATCCTGTCAAATTCTCCGACACAGACGGTTGGATATTATCCGGTTAGTGAACTTGCCAAAGTCACCCATCCGATTCCACTGCTCTCGCTTGAGAAAACAAAACTGATTTCAGAGCTTTTAGATTTCATGAAAGGACAGGAAGTTCTCTTTATGCTGAAACTGGACGGTTTGACTACCAAACTCATTTACGAAGATGGCAGACTGATTCAGGCTTCTACCCGTGGAGATGGTGAAGTGGGGGAAGATATTACACACAATATCCCGGCATTTTTAAATGTACCGCTTACCATTCCACACAAAGAACGTCTGGTCATTACCGGTGAGTCTTTTATACCAACCAATGATTTTGAACGTCTGAAAGATACTCTGCGTGATGGAAATGGAAAACCTTATAAAAACGGACGTAATTTTGCTTCCGGATCAGTACGAAGTCTTGATCCGAAGAACTGTATCGGACGTTGTGTTCGCTTTCTTCCGTTCAATGTATTAGAAGGAATGGAGGATGTTCCCTTCCCGGACAGCAGAGCCTGCAAATTAGAAGGTTTAACACACTTGGGCTTTGGTTACTGCCCGTTTTTCTCAATTTCAGGAACCGGACTTTCAAGAGAATATGCGGAGAAATTCATTCAGGAATTGGTATCCACAGCAGCTAATTTACATCTTCCTATCGATGGCATTGTCATGATTTTTGACAGTCTCAGCTACTCCAAAAGCTGCGGAAAAACCGGACACCACTATAAGGACGGCCTCGCCTATAAGTTTGAGGATGATACCTACGAAACTTTCTTGCGTGAAATTGAATGGACACCGACCAGATTCGGAGAGATTGCTCCGGTCGGCATCTTCGATACCGTGAAGATTGACGGCTGTGATGTTTCCAGAGCTTCCCTTCATAATCTGACCTTTATCAAAAATCTGGAGCTTGTACCCGGATGCCGGATTCTTGTTTCCAAACGAAACATGATCATCCCACATATAGAGGATAATCTGGATCGTGGAAGATATACTGACATCACGCCTCCGGTCTGCCCCTGCTGTGGTTCCAAAACCAGAACCTACAGCCGTAAGACCAGCGACGGTCGCACCGTAGAAACTCTGCATTGTGATAATCCGCAGTGCGACAGCCAGATCACAAGAAGGTTTGTCCATTTTGCCAGCAAGAAGGCAATGAACATCGAAGGACTGTCAGAAGCCACTTTGGAAAAATTCCTGAATCTGGGCTATCTGCACTCTTTTCAGGACATCTATCATCTGGAGGAACACCGGGAAGATATTGTGGCACTGGACGGATATGGTAAGAAATCTTTCGACCGCTTGTGGGAATCCATCAACGCCAGCCGGAGGACCAGCTTTGTCCGCTATCTGGTTTCCATGGATATTCCTATGATCGGCAGAACCAAAAGCCGGATTCTGGACACCGTATTTTCCGGAAATTTAACTGCATTTGAACAGGCGGCTGTCGGAGATTACGACTTCACTCAGTTAGAGGATTTTGGCGAAATCTTAAATCACAACATCCATTCCTGGTTTGCAGATGAAGCAAATCTTGATTTATGGAAAAACTTACAGAACGAATTCACATTTGAACAAAGAAAGGAAGAGACCATTATGACAAAAGAAAACAAATTTACAGGATGTACCATCGTAGCAACAGGGAAACTGGAGCATTTTACCAGAGACGGTATCAACGATAAGATTCTGGAGCTTGGTGCCAAACCTGGCAGCTCTGTAACAAAGAAAACCGATTACCTGATCTGCGGGGAAAAAGCCGGCAGCAAACTGGCAAAAGCCCAGAGCCTTGGTATTCCAATTCTTACAGAAGCTGAATTTTTGGAGATGATTGCATAACCATCTCTGCAATAGATGAGAATTATTTTGAGGTGTGGCTGAAAGGCCGCACCTCTTTTACAAAGGAGGAATTTATAATGAATCAAACAAATACAAGCAAGCGCATACCTACACAGATCAATGAATTTCGGGGAGATTATGCTTTTCTAAGCAATTTCTATCCGGCACCGGTCTCTTACATGGGACAAACCTATGCAAATAATGAAGCTGCTTTTCAAGCGCAGAAAACACTCTCTGCGAGAGAGCAACGCAAATTCTGTATTTTTCGGATGCATAATCCTTCTGATGCAAAGAAACTCGGCAGAGATCTTACATTACGCCCGGACTGGGAAAAAGTGAAAGTCCGGCTCATGTATGAAATCTGCATGTGCAAATTCATGCAGAACCCGGAACTCCGGGATAAACTTCTTGCAACCGGAGAGTCCACACTTATTGAAGGAAACAACTGGGGTGACTATTTCTGGGGCAAAGTCAATAACTGCGGAGAAAACCAGTTAGGAATCATCCTGATGGATGTACGTGCGAAGCTGCAGTGGAATGCAGAAACAGCGCCCAATAATATACCTCAATGTCTGCAATAAAGGAAAGGATGGTCTAATAGAATGAATGAAAATGCAAAAACAAAATTAGTGCTTGAGTATACTGGCATGGATGATTTTTCCTGTCCGGTATATAAGGACCAATTCGGAAAGTTGTGGAAGGATATTGACCTTGGCAAAGAGCCTGAACCGAATCTTTATTCTTTATCTTTTAACCATATTGATGGAGAACCTTCCCATCCCATACAGCAGGAGTACACATTTCATCCGGCTCCGTATCAAAGAAGTTCCTATGAATTCGAGTACCGGATGTTAAGTAAATTACAGTCTGACTGTGAATACTATCTGGGCTACGGAAATCGCAGTCCGTCTATCCTATGCAATCATAGCGTTCAAAACCATATTGCCCGTATGAAAGAATTATGGAATGGTTTTCCCACAGATCAGAAACCGGAATGGCTGACCTGGGAACAGCTTCTTCAGTACGAAAAAGTAATGACAGAAACCGGAATACCCGTGAAGAACTGCTCAGACTAGACAATTCATCATTTATCAGAAATTACCCTCTATATTATCCATTCATATTTTGATATAATAGGAACAGTTGAAAGAAAGGAGCATTTCCCATGTATCTGAAAAGAAAAGTTTACGATCAGCTTCTGGATTGGAAAAACGATACCGTCCACAGCACCTTGGAAGTGAATGGTGCCAGACAGGTCGGAAAAACATATATTATCAATAAATTTGCGGATGAGAACTTCAGGCACAAGATCTACATTAACCTGTTTGATTTGTCCGGCAAACAATTTATGGAATGTTACAAAAAAGCCACAGACTGGACTCCCGGTACAAAACGACCGGAGCAGCCGCTTCACGATGCTTTTAAACTCTTCGATCCGGATTTTGAAGATACCAACGATACAGTCATCATTATTGATGAAATTCAGGAATCCTCAGAGATATTCAACCGTATCCGAGAATTTACCCGCTATTTTCAAGCGCATTTCATTGTAACTGGAAGTTATCTGGGACGTGTACTGGAACCGGAATTCAAATTCTCCAGTGGAGATATTACCAGTATCCGTATTTATACCCTTTCCTTTAAAGAGTTTTTGGAAGCATTGGATGACCAGCTTTTTCAGAAGTATCTATCACTTCCACTGGATCATGCAGATGACACCGTACCGGAACTATATGACGAATTAAAGAATGTTTACGACATCTATAGACAGATTGGCGGCTATCCAAAGGTTGTGGAAACATACCTTAACACAAAAGACGTGGAAGCAGCTCAAAAAGAGCTTGTTAGAATCATCCGCATTTTCTTAAACGAATCTATGCGGTACTTTGATGACATCACAGATATTAGTGTTTTTACCAACATCTTTTTAAGCATCTGCCGTATTCTGCTTCGTGAAAAGAAAGGATTAGATGAGGACAGTATAAGTGAAGAACTGCAAAAGCTCGTTACAAAGAATTACTCCAGTAATCTTTCTAAAGCAACCTGCTATCGTGCTATCAACTGGCTTTACCATTCTGGAATCATCGGTTTCTGTGGCAAAATCACAGAACTGGACATCTTGAATTTCAAACCGGGAAGCCGCTGCTTCTTCATGGATCTTGGAGTTGCATATTATTATCTCTCCAGAACTGGTGCTACTGTATCAACTATGGATGGCTCATTGAACGAAAACTATGTTTACATTAACTTGTCCAAACGCCAGGAATTCCCGGAAGAAATTATCTTTGAGACACCGGCTTTTGCTACTTATAAAGGTGGTGAAATTGATTTTGTAGCTCAGACATTGAAAACTCACATCCGCTATCTGATTGAAGTTAAAGCCGGTAAGGGAACTGCATCTACTGCCTTGAAGGCATTGGAACAGGGGAAGGCCAATAAACTACTATATCTGAAAGGTGATACCAAAGGCGGAACCGTTGGAAACGTACAAACACTTCCTATCTATCTGCTAGAACAATATCATTTTTAATCAAAGAAAGAATACTTCGAGCCGCCCATCCGGACGGCTCTTTTCATCTATATTCTTGTATATTTATTTTACTAACAGCGCATCATTCTTTGAAAGAAGATATATACAGTATTGATTCATACTGATGCCTTCTTTTTTTGAGTGTTCCGCCAGATCCCGGTGTAAGCTGCGTGGCATCCTTATTTTAAACTGTCCCGAATACTCTTCCAGGCTTCCCGGTTCGTGAATCTCAATCCCTTCTTCCAGTGCAGCTTCTAACCATGCTTTTTTTGCATCCGCTGCATTTTCAACTGCCCTTTCTATCGTCTCTCCACAGGTGATGCATCCCGGCAGTTCCGGATAAGAAACCACAAATCCACCTTCATCCTTATCTTCCACAATTTCCATGCGATAGGACATTGCCAAATAATCATTCAGTGTCTTCATCGTTTTTCGCCTCACTTTCTACAATCTGCTTTACCATTTCAACATAAATTTTCTTGATTGGTTCGTGTTTCGGTATTGTTATCGGCTGGCATCCCGCTTTACGGAATGTATAATGGCTGCTCCCACTTCTCGGAGCATTTATCTCATATCCATAACTTTCTAATACTTTTCTTAGTTCATCAAAACGAAGGTCTTTCGATAATGAGCAAATTCTTGTCAATAGTTTATCCCATTTCGACATCTTTAATGCCTCCTATCTATAGTATATGTGGTGTCATATGTGGTGTCAATCTGTTTTTCATCTTTCTTGGTCAAATAAGGCTGCAGCTCTTTCTTAGCAGCCGTCACAAATTCTTCTTTTCTCGAACTTACCATATAAATCTTCCAGAGCATCAGATTCAGCTTTTCCGCATCCACTGCTTTGCATTTCTTTTTAATCATGCGGATAAACGGATAGATTACCGTATCCGATAACTTGTTCCCAGCAATCAACATCGTTCCATCCGTTCCATATACCTCATACAGACATTCCAAAATACTCCCCAAATCTGTCACCAATCGGAATGCCGGCTTTTCATATTTCTTTTTAGCTTCCATCATATGCTCCTCCTACATTCGAACCGTCAGTCCACTGAGACTCGTCTTAGGAAGCCCTACCAGATACCAGTCTTCATCCATTTCAATCCGAACCGGAATCCATGCATCCTTTACCTTCACATCAAAACATTCTCCGCAATGAAGACCTCCATAATAAGATTCAATCCCAAACCGGATATCAAATCTTCCCATTGATGGATCATAAATTAAAGTACCTATTCTCTTTTCACTCATATTTCTTTCCTCCTGAAATTCTTTGGTCTATATAAGTAATAGGACTTTAATTTGCAGAATTTGAAAGTTCCGGGTATTTTTCATAAAAAGTTTTTCGATAGCGATAAAAAGTTGAGTGCGTCATTCCCAAATTTTTACGAAGCTGTGTAGGTGTCGTTTCTCCAGAAACTACGCTTTGAAAGTTCTCATCAAAAGTTTCCTGCTTCATCACACTTGGTCTTCCATAATCATCCCATTCGCCCCGCAATTTCTTCGCTTCTATCCCTTCCCGCTGTCGCTTCTCCTTTTTCTCCAGCTCTGCCTGCGCCATAGAAGCATAAAGCTCCAGCATCATGTTATTGATTGTTTCCAGCATCATCCTTGCCATCGCATTATCCATCACAGATAAATCCATAAGCGTAGTCGGCAGTTCCAGAACCATAAGCCGCACTCCCATGTTCTTAATCCGCTGGATCTGTTGCATGGTGTCATACTTGTTTCTTCCCAGTCTGTCCAATTCTGTAACAATCAAAATATCTCCCGGCCGCAGGACATCCTCCACTAAAACGGTATATCTCGGACGATTAAAATTCTTCCCTGTCTCCTGATCCGTAAAAATATTCGTAAGTGCCATCTCATGCTCGTTACAGTACCGCTCAATTTCCTGTATGCCACGGTCAAGATGCTGCTCCTTTGTACTGGTACGGTGATATCCATATATCTGCATCCACATTTCTCCTTTCCATGTCCCAAAATATCCACACTTTTATTGGTATATTTCAAAACTGTGTGTGTAACCTTTTTGAAATATAATCCCTCTTTCCGGAACGTACTTCTAAAATGTATACATTTTGGGATATGTTTCTTTTCTATTTCTGTACGTACCAAAGCCGAAAAGTGCAACAAATATGACAAAAAACTCCCAGAGGATGTTACTCCCCTGAGAGTGGTTGAAACTTATAGCCCACACCTCGGACGGTGCGGATGTAATTCCAGTTCCGTGAATCTACTTTTAACTTTTTACGAAGCTGGCTAATGCAGCACATAACCGCATTAGCACAGTCAATCGGTTCTTCCTTCCAGACATTACGATAAATCTCCTCGTGAGAGAATACCCAGCCAGGATGTTCTGTTAGATATTTTAGTACCGTAAATTCTTTCAGACTCAATTCAATCTTTTGATCATTCATAAAAACAGTATGACAGCGAATATCTATCTGTAGGTTTTTGTCTTTGTAATGCAATTTACTTTCCTCCTAATCTGTTTCACCTTATCACAGCTAATCTAAAATGCTATTATTAGACTGCCAAAACTCAAATTCAAAACCAGAGCAATGCTTTACCTGCAAATAGTCTGGTAATAGACCAGTAGAATCGCAATAGCTGCAAGAGCCAGAAACGGCAAACACATAATTACCGGGGCAGAGTGAAGTGATAAATAAGAACCACTGATTTTTTAGCATTTCAGCCGGATATACAAGCCATCCCCATAGATTGGTGACCGTTACTGTTAAAATTACAGCACTGCCTATATATGTGGCAGCTCCTTTCCGGGTAAAGTTAAAGTCGCAGACCTTTACGACCTACGGCTTAATAGTACGAAAAGACATTAACTTTTCTGTAAAAGAATTTGATGTACTTTATATGCTATATTCTAATCCAGGGATGGCTTTTACTAAACAACAGATTTATGAAGCAGTTTGGCATGAAAAAGCAAATGGTTATTTCCACGCCGTGGAAAACACTATTTTTCAAATACGCAAGAAGATAAAAAAGTATTCCAGCGACAAGAATTACATAAAAACAGTAGTTGGATATGGGTATAAATTTGAAGTTTAATCTGCAGGATATAAGGAGCACCGGGTTTGAGGGAGATTCCCCACTAAGAAAATTTCTATGTTCTGGCTACAAAGCCGGAACATAGGTCGGCATCCATCCCTGTTTCTTCCCAATCCTGCAGACCTAATAAGAAATCAGCTAGTGACTTCTTCATCAAAAGTCTTTTTTTAGAGAAATAATCCATTTTTCAATAGCATCCGCCAAAACTATCTGCTGTTGCAATACTGCCATACCAGTCTTAGGGATTTCCGGATCATTCTCTTTCTCTCGAAGATTTTCCTCCAGATAAGTTTTTAATATTTCAATATTTTCCTCAATACTGGCAATACATGATTGTTGACTTTCAGGCGGTAACTTATCCAAATTTACAATTACTGCATTAAAATCTAAAAAAAAGTGAATGGGTTTAGAGGCTGTTTCCATCATAAGCTTTACAAATTCTTTTTCGCCTTCATCTGTTAATGAATAAACTGCTTTTTCAGGCATCTTACCTTCTTTCACAATTTCTCCTTTAATGAAGCCTTTTTCCTCCAACTGAATTGCTTTTTTGTAAATGGATGGTGTACTGATTTTTACCCATTTTGATATATTACGATATTCCACTAATTTTTGAATATCATAGGCTCCCATCGGTTCCTTTTTCAATATTCCTAACACAATTAAATCTATTGTAGCCATAGTTCACCCACTTTCTATATCCACGAAAGCTATAAAATACTTACGGTTATATATACTGTAATTTATAGTATTTGATTTTATACCTCTTGTCAAGGAAATTGCAGGATACACGCTTGACAACTACTATAAATTATAGTAGTATTCTCTCACGTAGTATACTATAATTTATACTACTATAATTTATATTCTTAATTGAAAGGAGTATTTGAAATGAACAAGAATAACAACAAAATGGATTTATTAGGAAATGCACCTGTTCCCCAAGCACTAATGGCTCTTGGTATACCGATAATGATTGGTATGCTTATTAACGCTCTCTACAATTTGGTGGATGCTTATTTCATAGGAGGACTTGGCGAGAGTCAAATGGGTGCAATTTCCATTGCGTTTCCTTTAGGACAAGTAGTTGTTGGTTTAGGTCTGATGTTTGGCAATGGTGCCGCCTCCTACTTATCAAGACTTTTAGGGCGAGGAGATAGGGAAGCTGCAAGTAAAGTCGCCAGTACTGCATTATACAGCAGTGTTTGTATTGGCGCAGTTATTATTATCGGAACTGCAATTTTTTTGAAACCTATTTTAACCATGTTAGGTGCAACAGACACGATTATGCCATACGCCCTTTCTTATGGAAGAATCTATGTTATTTCATGTATTTTCAATGTATTTAATGTAACGATGAACAATATCGTTGCAAGTGAAGGCGCCGCAAAAACAACTATGTGTGCATTATTATTAGGAGCTGTATTGAATATTGGTTTAGATCCTATTTTCATCTATACTCTCGACATGGGGGTTGCTGGTGCGGCAATCGCTACAGCAATTTCTCAAATGGCTTCTACTCTTGTATATTTAATTTATGCATTACAGAAAAAAAGCGCTTTTACATTTTCCATTAAGGAATTTTGTCCTTCTAAGCAGATCATAACTGAAATTCTGAAAATCGGTATACCCACATTGACTTTCCAGCTTCTTACAAGCCTTTCTATCGCATTCATAAACCGGGAAGCTAATATCTATGGAGATGCTGTTATCGCCGGAATGGGCGCTGTTACAAGAATCACTTCAATGGGAACTCTGGTTGTGTTCGGCTTCTTAAAAGGTTTCCAACCAATTGCCGGCTTTAGCTATGGTGCCAAAAAGTTTGATCGGCTCAGGGAAGCAATTAAAACTTCTATCTTATGGTCAACAATATTTTGTGTAGTTGTGGGATTGACAATAGCCCTATTTTCCACACAGATTATTTCGCAATTTACAGAAGGCAATACAGAGATGATTTCTGTAGGTCAAAAATCGCTAATGGCAAATGGATTTTCCTTCTTCGTATTTGGATTTTACACAGTGTATTCTTCTCTGTTTCTTGCACTTGGAAAAGGCACCGCCGGATTCGTTCTTGGGGCTTGCCGACAAGGTATTTGCTTTGTTCCGATCATTCTGTTGCTCCCATCATTCTGGGGCATAAATGGAATACTATATGCACAACCGATTGCCGATGTAATTTCTGCTATTGTTACTGTGTTTATGGCTCTACATCTTCATAAAGAACTGGCAACAACAAAAGAGCATTAAAGCATCAGGCAACATAATAGATCAACACCGTCTGCCGCTTCGAACTGAGGCAATATCACCCTTCAAAAAACAATCACTCCCAGAGGATGTTACTCCCCTGAGAGTGATTGCAGCCTTTGTTTAAGATAACTTACTCAATTATCTGGAATCTCTGGATACACTGAAGCAATGTACTTACCAGTTCCTGATACAGATCTTCATCAAATCTGCCATTCACAATCGCATTCTTAATTAAAAGCGGCTTATATATCTCTAAAATCTTCAGTACCGCATCTGCAATTCCTTCTTTTGCCTTTAAAAGTAATCGTTCAAAATTCATTAGTTTTCACCTCCCATCACCTTGCGGATCTTCCGGATTGCATAATAATAAATACCCTTGCATCGCTCCTCTGATAACCCGTTTAGCCTGCTCATTTCCTCAAAAGTACGTTCTTCAAACACATGCTGGTAAATCAGCTTCCGTTCTTCATCCCGCAGCGTATGAAGCGCTTTCATCAGTCTTTCATCTGACATCTTATTCCATTCTGGATATTTCCCCTGTGCCTCCTGCAATAAAAGCTGCTCCCTCGTTTGGTTCTCCAGCAATTCTTCGATTACAATTCTTGCCTCCATCTGTCCAATATCCTCCAACAGTTCTTCTGCATCAGCCATCTGGATTTTCTTCTCCAGATAATCATGTCGTTTTCCACGGACAAACTGTATCAGATATGCTGTAAAGTGATTTTGTATCTTTGATCCTGTATATGTTTTTTTGTTCATTTGTTTTATCCTCCGAAATTTTTTATCACGTTCCAAAAAATTCCGAGGATGGCGGTGAGCGGCAACAAAACGTGACACTGCCTTCATTTTTTCGAAAAAAAGAAAGGCTGGACCACTCTATTCGTAGTCCAGCCGATACTTCTCTTTCTATGTAATTGTGTAGGATATGCGATGATAGTATCTCATATACTGCATATTCTAACTTCTCTCCGACACATTGTATGGATAAGATTTTTTTAACAGATTCAGTTCCTCTTTGGCTTTTATCTTATGCTGTCCATTCATGTCTGTCGTACTTACTTCCATGTTTCTCTATTTGTGCATGTGTTATCCTGCTTATCATAACGCACTTTAACGCATTTCGTATAGTGTTAATCTACGATAAAATATATGCATTAAGTGAGGTGATATAGATGGTGAAAAAATTATTGGGAGATGCAGTCAGGGAAGAACGTCTCCGCCGCAATCTTTCGCAAAACAGCCTTGCGGAACAGGCAAAGATTTCTTTACGGACTGTCTCTGATATTGAAAACTATATTGGCAATCCACAGTTGGAAACACTTTATGCCTTGGCAACTTACTTACATATTTCCATAGATGCTATATTTTCTAACCAGAAAACGAACCCGGATTCTACCATGCAGCAAATCATGGCAGAACTAAATTCCTGCCCGGAGGAGCAGAAACAGCTTGCCCTTTCTACACTGCGTGGACTTCTGGATGGATTCAAGAACCTAAGTTAAGGCTCTCCCGTATCCTTCATCATCTACACATTATACAAAGACAATCTGTGAGTAATCTGTGAATAGTCTGTGAGTTTTCTGTCTATTCCCATTCTGATACAAAGAACAGGAGAGTACACTGCCATAAGCATGTGTATCTCTCCTGCTTTTTTATGCCCTGCGAAATGCACTGATAGCATCCACTACATTCTGTCTCATAGTCTGATCCATCCGCAGCGGTTCTTCTTCCATCAAATCAACTTCTGTGGGCATTTCTCTATTTATCTTAGAAACGTCCTGCCCTTCCAATACCTTTCTTACTTCTTCCCGGATGATTTGCTGCATCATTGGCCGGAGCATATCCGGTTCCATGCTTATACTGCCATTACCTGTCTCATCCGTTCTTCCCGTATATGCCAGAATTGCCGCAACGATCAGTTTTGCTTTTTTCTCTGTCGTATTCAGAAGTTCTGTCACATACACGTGATCTGGATCCGACTTATCAAAACCAATAGTGAATACAAACGGATTTTTCTTTCCCATAAAATCACACTCCAGCCTGTGTCATGCGATACAAAAGATCATATCCATCGGCATTTGCTTTCATATCCCGGATAAAGGTATGTTTTCCCAACCGGTCTGCCTGCTCCAGAAATCGTTCCAGAAGCACTGCTCCGCCGCCGATAAACACCGTATAAGTAGATTTTGTATCAATGCCCCGCTCTCGGATGCTGTTCAGAAGATCGGTAACAAAATTCTGAACCATGGTTTCTACTGCCTGTACAACAGCTTCCTCATAATACTGCGTTTTTCCCTTGATGATACTGTCGATATCTGCCTCCTCCAGAAGCATGTCATATTCACTGTTAATACTGGAAATGATATCGTTATACATGGTAATCACACCTTTTTCCAGAGAATCACAATAATCCATATCCGGTCTGCCACTTCTCATCAGAAGATAATCAGAAGTAAATCCGCCAATATCAATCCCTACGACTTTCGGAATCTCACGGATTTCCATCATCCTCGTCATCATGGCTGCATAATCCTGCGGAAACGCCATTACATTCTGTATACAGAGGTGATAGACTTTATCGTTGAAGCACAGTTCCTGCACCTTCCCGTCCCCTTTGAAATAGCGTTCATATCTCTCACAAAGCTCTGCAAAATGCTTCGGCGGAAGCCCAATCGGAAGTTCCACCTGAATGACATCCTCCGGCTGGATCTGGCTTTTCTGCTCCAGCTCCATTGCAATGGCAAATAAAGTCAGAATCCAGAATCGGTTCCGGCTGTCCTGCGTCTTGTCCCTCTGGTACGGAATCCGCTTCTCACTAAGGGTATAATACTTTCCCTGATATTTCAGATACTTCTCTCCCCTGGCAGGCTTTTTATCCTGTTCCGTCAGTCCTGTGGTAAAGATAAAATGACAGGTTTTCATGTTCCGGTTCCCGTGATCCACGGCTACTCTTAATTTTTTAATCATAATGATTTCACTCCTTTGTATTTGATACTTATTCTGTACGTAGGAGGTACCTAGAGTGCAACTCTTTATAATCCATTTTCTTATTTTACCAATCAAAAAATTCAAAAAACAAAAATTAAAAATTATCTTTTTTAATTTTTTAAATAAATGCAACCGTTA